>NZ_JAAGPE010000091.1:0-460 GCF_017104605.1 Burkholderia sp. Ac-20384
TAAAAAAAAAAAAAAACAACAAGTATGATCAACATAGGATGTGACTTAATAACCTACCTCACGCTTTTCATAACCTATCAATTCATAGCTACTTCTTTCCGTGGCACTACAACCGATACGTCCATGATCTTCTAGTATCACTGCATTCTCCCATAAGTACACACTACTCACATGAATTCCACACCTTTCTTTATCTCAATGCACTCTATCAACTAATAATACATGCACTGTGGACAAGCAGTTGCACACAATGACAGCAGTGAGCACGTATAAGTATTGATTAAAATCAGACATATGAATCTAGATAGTGTAGGCTTCATCAACGGTAAAAGCGGAAGGTGAGACAAAGACGAGCAGGGCTTATGCTTCGGTACTATGTGCTTATATAGCAGTTGAAAGTGTGTGAAGCAGCGAAAACTTGCAGGGTTCACCGACATAGACAATAAGGGTTTTTTTTTTT
>NZ_JAAGPE010000092.1:0-31232 GCF_017104605.1 Burkholderia sp. Ac-20384
TCATCCCCGCGCACGGCGCGGGGGGCTGACTCCGGACCACGGAGCGGGGCCACGCAAGCCGCGCCGGAGCACGACCTCCGGCGCCGGAGGAGACACGCATGCTGATCCATCATGTCGAGCCGTCGATGCAGGACGTCGCCGCCGCCGGCCGGCGCGCGCCCGCGTATGCGTGGCTCGTGTTCGGGCTGACCGTCGGCCTGCTGCTGTCGGACTACATGTCGCGGCAGGTGCTCAACGCCGTGTTCCCGCTGCTCAAGCACGCGTGGGCGCTGTCGGACACGCAGCTCGGTTCGCTGTCCGGCGTCGTCGCGCTGCTGGTCGGGCTGCTGACGTTTCCGCTGTCGGTGCTCGCCGACCGCTTCGGGCGCGTGCGCAGCATCGTGCTGATGGCCGCATTGTGGAGCGTCGCGACGCTCGGCTGCGCGCTGTCGACCAACTACACGGAGATGCTCGTCGCGCGCGGCCTCGTCGGGCTCGGTGAAGCCGCGTACGGCAGCGTCGGCGTCGCGCTGATCCTCAGCATTTTTCCGGCACGGCTGCGCGCGACGCTGACCGGCGCGTTCATGGCCGGCGGCGCGTTCGGCTCGGTGTTCGGGATGGCGCTCGGCGGGCTGGTCGGCGCCCACCTCGGCTGGCGCTGGTCGTTCGGCGTGATGGCCGCGCTCGGCATCGTGCTGCTCGTCGCGTATCGCTGCGTCGTGACCGAACGTCGGCTCGCCGCGTATCGCATCGAACCGTGCCGGCGCGACGCCAATACGCCGCGCGACCTGCGCGGCAACGTGCGCGCGCTGATGTCGGGACTGTTCGCATCGCGTTCGGTGATCTGCGCGTATCTCGGCAGCGGGCTGCACCTGTTCGTGCCAGGCGCGCTGTTCGCGTGGCTGCCGAGCTACCTGAACCGCTACTACGCGATGGCGCCCGACCGTGCGGCCGTGCTCGCGGCCGGCTTCGTGTTGCTCGCGGGCGTCGGGATGGTCGGCTGCGGGATCGTCACCGACCGCGTCGGCAAGACCGACGGCAAGCGCAAGTGGCTGACCGCGATCGCGTATTGCGTGCTCACGGGCGTATGCCTCGCGATCGCGTTCCGGCTGCCGCCCGGGCCGCTGCAGCTCGCGCTGATCTGCGCGGGGATGCTGGTCGGCGCGGGCGCGTCCGGTGCATCGGGCGCGATGGTCGCGAACCTGACGCCGGCCGCGATCCACGCATCGGCGTTCGCCACGCTCACGCTCGCCAACAACCTGCTCGGCATGGCGCCGGGCCCGCTGCTGACGGGGTGGGTTGCCGATCGCGCCGGGCTCGTCGGCGCGCTGCAATGGATTCCTGTCGTGCCGCTCATGGCCGCCGTGCTGTTCGCGATCGGACGCGCAAGCTATGTGGCCGACCTCGCACGCGTCGAACGCGAACGGCGCGCGTCCCAACTTTCCTGAACGCTTCGGAGACTGCATGACCCTGACGACCGCCCCCACCATCCTGATCGTGCCCGGCTTGCGCGATCACGTCGAAGACCACTGGCAGACGCACCTCGAACGACGCCTGCCGAACGCACGCTCGGTGGCGCCGCTTGAAGCCGACAAGCTGAGCCGTGCCGCACGCGTCGCGGCGCTCGATGCGGCGCTGGCCGAGATCAACGGCCCCGTGATCCTCGTCGCGCACAGCGCGGGGGTGATGATCACGATGCACTGGGCAAGGCAGGCCACGCGCAAGATTCATGGCGCGCTGCTCGCGGCGCCGGCCGACCTCGAGTCGCCGATGCCCGCCGGCTATCCGGCACCCAATGCGATCGACGCGAACGGCTGGACGCCGATACCGACCGGACGGCTGCCGTTTCCGAGCATCGTCGCCGCGAGCCGCAACGATCCGCTCGCGCGTTTCGAACGTGTCGAGGCGCTGGCGGCCGGGTGGGGCAGCAAGCTCGTCGATCTGGGGGAGGTCGGGCATCTGAACCCCGCGTCCGGGTATGGCGAGTGGCGGGATGCGGAGCGGTTGATCGGGGAGGTCATTGCGCTCGCCGAGGATTGTTCCAGTGTGAAGGTATGACCCTCCAGCAACGCTTATCGGTCGTGGGCTGTCTTCGGCAGTGAGTAGACCGCTATGATTGAAGGCAACGTGGCCGCTGCGTCCGAATTGGGGACAAGCGGCCGATTGCGATCAATTTTCTGGAGTGGAATGCTCCATGGTTCCCAAACGAAAAGTGCTGTACGGGGTTACCTTGAAACCCCGCACGATCATCCGTCCTACCACCGAAGTCAAAGTTTCGACTCAAACCGAGAAAGACGATGTGCTTCGCTCGGCTCGAAAAGTCATATCCGAACATCGGGATGTGCTGATTGCCTTGAAGAATCGTTGATGTCGCCAAGCGCAATCGCTGTCGGATGCCTGTCGGATGGGGTTCACGCGAGCAAGCGCCTTGGAGATATGACGTCACAAGACAAATACGCGTCCATCACCCGTCTCTCGATCCGCATCGTTTGGTAACCAAATCACCGTCCACCGGAAGCTGTTTGTCAGGGAAAGTCCCGCCCCGTTCGCCGTGGTTTTTTGTTGACCGACATCGTATAACGCCGTCATGATTTCCTGAAAAGAAAGGTCCCATCCACCGACCGAAGTGAGGAGACATGAACGCCACCCCGATCGCTCGCCGTGTCCGCCGGATCGCACTCGCCCTGGGCTTCACGCTGTCTGCCGCAACCACCGTTGCCGCCCCCGTCTCGCTGAACATCGTCGATGTCGCGGGCAACCTGCAGCTCACGCAGAAGGCCATCGAAGCCTTCAAGGACAAGAACCCGAACCTCGTGTCGAACGTCACGTTCACGAACGCGCCTGCGCCGCAGTTGCCGGGCAAGATCAAGGCGATGCAGGCGGCGGGGCGCTCCGACATCGACCTCGTGCTGACGGGCACCGACGCGCTGGCCGCCGGCATCGAGCAGAACCTGTGGCAGAAGCTGCTGCCCGACGACGCGGCCGCGTTCCCCGGCGTGCTCGACAAATACGCGCCCGGCCCGCGCAAGATGCAGGATCTCGCGCAGGGCTACGGCCTCGAAGTCACCTACATGCCGGCCGGCCCGCTGCTCGAATACAACCCGGCGAAGGTCAGCAACCCGCCGAAGACGCCCGACCAGCTGCTCGCGTGGTGCAAGGCGCACCCGAACAAGCTGATCTACGCGCGCCCGGCGAACTCGGGCCCCGGCCGCACGTTCCTGATGGGGCTGCCGTACGTGCTCGGCGACAAGAATCCGCAGGATCCGATCAACGGCTGGGACAAGACCTGGGCGTTCCTCAAGGCGCTGAACGACTGCGTGCCGTACTACCCGGGCGGCACGTCGGCGGTGATGAAGGAACTCGGCGAGGGCACGCGCGACATGACCGTGACCGTCACCGGCTGGGATCTCAACCCGCGCGCACTCGGCATCGTGCCCGCCGAATTCAGGATCCAGGCGTTCGACAACATGACGTGGGTCAACGACGCGCACTACATGGTGATCCCGAAGGGCGTGCCGAAGGAAAAGCTCGACGTGCTGTTCAAGCTGATGAACTTCCTGCTCGAACCGGCGCAACAGGCAATGACCTACGACGACGGCTACTTCTATCCGGGCCCGGCGGTGAAGGGCGTGACGCTCGAGATGGCGCCCGCGCACAGCCAGGAGGTGGTCCGCAAGTTCGGCCGCCCCGAGTACGCGAAGCTGCTTGCGGATCGTCCGCACGTGCAGCCGCTCAGCGCGCAGGCGATGGTCGCCGCGTTCCAGAAGTGGGATCGCGAGATCGGTTCGCAGAAGTCGAAGTAACGCATGGACCGGCGGGCGCTACGGCGCCCGCGTCGATGGAGTTCGCGCAATGAAGCACAGTTTCGAACGGCTGCGGCTCGATGGCGTGTGCCGCAGCTTCACCAATGCGGAAGGCGCGCAGGTCGCCGCGCTGAACGGGCTCGATCTCGAGATCCGGCGCGGCGAATTCATCGCGCTGCTCGGCCCGTCGGGCTGCGGCAAGTCGACCGCGCTCAACTGCATCGCGGGGCTGCAGCCGCTCACGCGCGGCGGCATCTGGCTCGACGACACGCGCATCGACGTGCTGCCGCCCGAGCGCCGCGGCTTCGGGATGGTGTTCCAGAACTACGCGCTGTTTCCGCACATGTCGGTGCTCGACAACGTCGGCTTCGGCCTCAAGATGCGCGGCGTGCCGAAGCAGGAAACGCGGCGGCGCGCGCAGCAGGCGCTCGAACTCGTGCAGCTCGTCGGGCACGAGGGCAAGCTGCCGGGGCAACTGTCGGGCGGGCAGCAGCAGCGCGTCGCGATTGCGCGCGCGATCGTCATCGAGCCGCCGCTCGTGCTGATGGACGAACCGCTGTCGAACCTCGACACGAAGCTGCGCATCGAGATGCGCGCCGAGATCCGCCGCATTCACACGCAGCTCGAACGCGCGACGATCTACGTGACGCACGACCAGGACGAAGCGCTGTCGATGGCCGACCGCATCGTCGTGATGAAGGAAGGCGTCGTGCAGCAGGTCGCGACGCCGAAGGACGTCTACACGCGCCCGCACAACCTGCATGTCGCGCGCTTCATGGGCTATCGCAACGTGCTGCCGTTCACGCTCGAAGGGATGGCCGGCGACTACGTGAAGGTCGCAGCCGGTGGCGTTCGCGTCACGGGCGTGCCGATGGCCGGCTTCGACGCGAAGGAGGTCGTCGTCGCGCTGCGCCCCGACGACATCGAGCGCGCGGACGAAGGCGGCGACAACACGTTCGATGCGACCGTCGAGACGGTCGAGTACGGCGGCCGCGATTCGCTGATCCGTGCGGTCACGCCGTTCGGCCCGATCTGGGCGCGCGTCGCCGGCGAATTCACGGAAGGCGAGCCGCTGCGGCTGCGCGTTGCGCCGTCGCGCACGCTCGTCTACCCGGGAGCGCCTGCATGAGCGGCGTGGCCGCGGCGCGGTTGCACCGGGAGGCCGCATGAGCACGCTCCCGGCCGGCACGCCACGCGACGCGAAAGCCTGGCTCGTCACGCCCGCGCTCGGGTTCATCGTCGCGCTGTTCATCTATCCGTTCGCGTACGGCCTCGTGCTGTCGTTCCAGCCGATGAACGGCGGCGGCGCGCTCGCGAACTACGCGCAGTTCTTCACCGACACCGCGATGTGGCCGACTGTGCTCGTCACGCTGAAGCTCGCGGTGCCGGCGACGCTGATCAATGTCGGCATCGCGGTGCCCGTCGCGTTCGCGCTGCGCCGCAATTCGCCGTACCAGAAGTTCGTCACGACGCTGCTCGTGATTCCCGTCACGCTCGGCACGGTGCTGGTCGCCGACGGGATGCTCACGTACTTCGGGCCGAACGGCTGGTTCCCGCAGGCGCTGCAGGGGCTGCACCTGTATACCGACGAAGTGCGCCTCACGCACAACTACTGGGGCGTGCTGCTGTCGCTGATCGTGTCGGGCTTTCCGTTCGCGTTCCTGCTGATGCTGTCGTACATCAGCGGCATCGACCCGACGCTCGCGCGCGCGGCCGCGACGCTCGGCGCGAACCCGTGGCAGCAGTTCCGGCAGATCTACTTGCCGCTGCTCGTGCCGGGGCTCACGATGGCCGCGTGCCTGTCGTTCGTGCAGGCGTTCTCGGTGTTCCCGTCGGCCGTGCTGCTCGGCGCGCCGGCCGGGCCCACGCGCGTGATCTCGATCGCGGCGGCGGAAGCCGCGTTCGAGAGCTACGACTATTCGCTCGCATCGGCGATCGCGATCGTGATGGGCTTCGTGCAGTTGCTGGTGGTCGCGTCGATGCTCGGCGCGCGCCGCTTCTTCTATACGGGCGCGGTGACGGGAGGCAAGGGCTGATGGCGACCGACAATCATGCCGCCCGCACCTGGCCGCCGAAGCATGACGCGCCCGATGCGTCCGGTGAGCGGCCCGTCGACGCGAGGAAACCGCAGAAGATGACAAGCAATCTCGCCGGCCGCGCCTGGAAGGCGCTCGTGTGGGGGCTGATGGCGTTCTTCCTGCTGAACGTGATGCTGCTGATCGCGACCGTCGCGGTAAATTCGATCGCGACCCGCTGGTTCGGCACGCCGCTGCCGCAGGGCTTCACGCTGCACTGGTACGCGAAGGCGTGGGAGGACTTCCAGCTCGCGAGCGTGCTGTGGGTGACCGTCGAGGTCGTCGGCGCGGTCGTGCTGCTGTCGATCGCGCTCGGCGTGCCGGCCGCGTATGCGCTCGCACGCGTGCAGTTTCGCGGCAAGCGCTTCGCGCTGCTGGTGTTCCTGCTGCCGCTGATGGTGCCGCCCGTCACGTACGGGATCCCGATGGCCACCGTGATGTACAAGGTCGGGCTCGCGGGCACGCTGCCGGGCGTGATCCTCGCGAACCTCGTGCCGGCGCTGCCGTTCGTGATCCTCGTGATGACGCCGTTCATCGAGCAGATCGACCCGAATCTCGAGTCGGCCGCGCGCATCTTCGGCGCGAACACGTGGCGCTATTTCCGCTACGTGCTGCTGCCGCTGCTGGTGCCCGGCATGCTCGCGGCCGGGCTGCTCGTGCTGGTGCGCACAATCGGGATGTTCGAGCTGACCTTCTTCACCGCGGGGCCGAGCACGCAGACGCTCGTCGTCGCGCTGTATTACGCGGTGTTCTCGACCGGCGTGCGCGCGCCGCAGTCGATCGACGCGATGGCGATGATCTACATGGCCATCACGCTCGTGTGGGTCGTGATCGCGCTGCAGTTCGTGAGCCCGACGCAACTCGTCAGCCGCGTGAAGCAGGAGCGGCAATAGGCGAGGGCCAGGGCAAAAATGGGCACGCGATGCCGCTTGCGCATCCGTGCAATTGGTTACAAATGGATACCGCGCACGACACGCGGACGTTGCAGACTACGCGGCGTTCACCTGATAACGGATATCCATGAAGTTCCACCCGCTGCTGACACTCGCCGCTGCATCGACGCTGCTGGCCGCCTGCAACCTGGTCCACGACGGCCCCGGCTCGAGCGACGTCGACGCCGCCGTGCGCCGCGCGCTCGAGGCGGAAAACCACGGCGGCCTGAACGCACTGTTCGGCCAGCCGCTGCCTGTCTCGGCCGATGTCGTGTCGGCGAAGCCCGACGGCGACTGCAAGAAGCTCGGCGATCGCACGTACTCGTGCGACGTCGTGGTCACGTGGCGCAATGCCGACTACAAGCCGTCGCGCGCGAACCTGACCTTCGTGGAGGCCGCCGACGGCTCGTGGCAGACGTCCGGCGTCGACGCGGCGATCGTGACCGGCACCGCGAAATCGCTGGTCGACGAGATCGGCAAGGCGTGGCCCGGCAATGCGGCGAGCGGCGCGTCGGCGCCGCAGTGATGCGCCAGCGGCGCGGCTCTCCCTGATTCCACGGGCAAACGGCTTCGTCCTTGCGGGCCGCGCTCGTCCCGTTTCTCCAAGCCATCGATACGATCGCCCGTGCCGGCACGACCACTGCCGGAGGGCGCCATTCGGCGCGTACGACAGGTGTTCGGGCACCGATTCACGGAAAAGGGGCGCGAGCACCTGGCCCGGGAAAGACCGAACGCATCCTCGGTATGCGGGCTGAGTTATAGGGAAAACCCTTATTTCGAGATATAATCACGGCCTAAGAGATAGGTCGAACCATGCCTGAACGTTTCCAAACCCTTGAAAAATTTGTGTTTTCCCTCGTCGTGATGTCCGCAGTCGTGTGCTCGGCATTCCTCGCGTACGAGCGTCACCCCGAGATCAAGATCGCGCTGCACGAAGGCGAAGCGCTGATGCGCGAGAGCGCCAAGTACTCGGTCATCTGCTCGCCGTCCAAGGTCGATCCTTGCGTCGAGATGTCGGCTTACTGACATTCGCGTCGATAGCGGTGCACCGCTGTCGAGACGGACGTTATCAGCATTCGTCCGATTCAGTTTCAGACTGGCCCTACAGCGTCGGCGGTCCGGATTCCCTAAAGTAGAACCCATCAGGAATTCAGAAACCGGCCGCAAGACAGGGCGGATGCACGCACCCGTCACGTGCCGAGTCGCTGGCGTAAGCAGCCCCCGAATTCAGCCGGCCCCGCTTCGAGTCATCGAGCGGGGCCGCTCTGTTTGCGCGGTTCAAATCAACTTCCGCAACGCCAGGCGCCACACACGTCACACCACGTGCCGCGGCGTGCCACCCACAAACGCGGCGACATTGTCCACGAGCTGGTCGGCCAGCGCCTGCATCGCTTCGTCGCTCGCCCACGCAACGTGCGGCGTCAGGATGAATGCCGGATGCGACAGGATCGCGTGAAACGGATGCGCGTCCGGCAGCGGCTCCTGCGTGACCACGTCGAACCCCGCGCCCGCGATCTGCCCGGACTGCAATGCGTCGACGAGCGCGCTTTCGTCCACGAGCCCGCCGCGCGCGGTGTTGATCAGCAACGGCCGGCGCGCCATCCGCGCAAACGCGGCCGCGTCGATCAGGTGCCGCGTCGCGGGCGTGAGCGGGCAGTGCAGCGTAATCACGTCGCTGTCGCGCAGCAGCGTGTCGAGCGGCACGTAGTCGTCCCCCGACGCATCGCCGTGCGCCGCGAACCGCACCTGCATGCCGAGCGCACGCGCGATGCCGGCCACCGCGCGCCCGAGCACGCCGTCGCCGACGATCCCGAGCGTCGAGCCGGCCAGGTCGCGAATCGGATGATCGAAAAAGCAGAACTGCCCGCTGGCGAGCCAGCGCCCGGCACGCACCGCGTCGCGGTACGCGACGAGGCTGCGGCGCAGCGCGAAGATCAGCGCGAACGTGTGCTCGGGCACCGTGCGGACCGCATACCCGCGAATGTTGCTCACGACGATGCCGCGTGCCGCGCACGCGTCGAGATCGACGATGTCGGTGCCCGTCGCGGCGATCGCGATCATCCGCACGCGCCGCGCATCGGCAAGCGCCGCCGCGTCGAGCCGCACCTTGTTGGTCACGACGATGTCCGCGTCGCCGATGCGCGCAGCAATCTCGTGCGCGGCCGTCCGGTCGAAGGTCTGCAACACGTGCGGGAACGGAAACGGCTTCAGCACGGTGTGCGGCGACAGCGTCGCGCGGTCGAGAAACACGATCTTCGCGGGAAGGGAAACAGAAAACATGGCGGGTCTCGCTGACAGGCGCCCGGCGGGCGCGGAACGGGTTCGATTCTGCCGGCGGCGCGCGTGCCGTCGTTTGACCGTTGCGCGAGCGCGCTTTCCCGGATGGAAAGGCTGACGCAACGCGTGAGTGAACAGGCGCGGCGCGCGCCTTTCCGTTTCGGAAAGGCTGGTTGAGCATCGATCGATTTTCGCCGGGCGCGAACGCGCTCATGATCGCCGTCATCGACAACACGATTTCATCGGAGACAGCCATGACACGCCCCCTGGACGGCATCCGCGTACTGGAACTCGGCCAACTGATCGCCGGGCCGTTCGCGGGCCGGATGCTCGCCGAATTCGGCGCCGACGTGCTCAAGGTCGAGCCGCCCGGGCTCGGCGACCCGCTGCGCAAATGGCGGTTGCTGCACGACGGCACGTCGGTCTGGTGGGCCGCGCAGTCGCGCAACAAGACTTCGCTCACGCTCGACCTGCGCACGCCCGAAGGGCAGGACGTCGTGCGCCGCCTCGTCGCGGAAACCGACGTGCTGATCGAGAACTTCCGCCCTGGCACGCTCGAAGGCTGGGGACTCGGCTGGGACGCGCTGTCCGCGATCAATCCGGGACTCGTGATGCTGCGCGTGTCGGGCTTCGGCCAGACGGGCCCGTACCGTGACCGTCCCGGCTTCGGCGTGATCGCCGAGGCGATGGGCGGCCTGCGGCACCTGACCGGCGAGCCCGGCCGCACGCCGGTGCGCGTCGGCATCTCGCTCGGCGACTCGCTGTCGGCGCTGCACGGCGTGATCGGCGTGCTGCTCGCGCTGCGGCATCGCGAGCAGCAGGGCGGCAAGGGGCAGGTCGTCGACGTCGCGCTGTACGAGTCGGTGTTCAACATGATGGAAAGCCTGCTGCCCGAATACTCGGCGTTCGGCGCCGTGCGCGAGGCGGCCGGCAGCAGCCTGCCCGGCATCGCACCGACCAACGCATACCGCTGCCGCGACGGCAAGTACGCGCTGATCGCCGGCAACGGCGACAGCATCTTCCGCCGCCTGATGGAGCTGATCGGCCGGCCCGATCTCGGCAACGATCCCGCGCTCGCGCACAACGACGGGCGCGTCGCGCAGGTCGAACGCATCGACGCGGCGATCGGCGAGTGGAGCGCGCAGCACGATCTCGACGCCGTGCTGGCCGCGCTGAACGAAGCGCGCATCCCGTCGGGACGCATCTACGATGTGGCCGACATCGCGGCCGATCCGCATTACCGCGCACGCGACATGCTCGTCGATGCCGCGTTGCCCGACGGCACGCCGGTACTCGTGCCCGGCATCGTGCCGAAGCTCGGCGCGACGCCCGGGCGCATCGAACACGCGGCACCCGCGCTCGGCGCGGATACCGATGCGGTACTCGAATCGCTCGGCATCGATGCGGCGACGCGCAGCGACTGGCGCACGCGCGGCGTGATCTGACAAGCGGAACAGGAGAAGACAACATGAGCGGCCAACAACGCAAACGGCTCTACATCCACGAAGTCGCGACGCGCGACGGTTTCCAGAACGAAGCGGCGTTCGTCGACACCGACGACAAGATCGCGCTCGTCGACGCGCTGAGCGCGTGCGGCTACGCGAAGATCGAAGTCACGTCGTTCACGTCGCCGAAGGCGATCCCCGCGTTGCGCGACGCGGAGGCCGTGATGCACGGCATCGCGCGCACACCGGGTGTCGTCTATACGGTGCTCGTGCCGAACGTGCGCGGTGCCGAGCGCGCGCTGTCGTGCGGCGTCGACGAAGTGAACCTCGTGATGTCGATGAGCGAGAGCCACAACCGCGCGAACCTGCGGATGACGCGCGAGCAATCGTTCGCGCAGCTGCGCGACGTGATCGACGCGGTACGCGGCACGGGTGTCGCGATCAACGTGTCGTTGTCGACCGCGATGGGCTGCCCGATGGAAGGCGACGTGCCGGCCGAGGGCGTGCTCGCCTGGATGCAGCGCTTCGCGGATCTCGGCGTGCATGGCTTCACGCTGTGCGATACGACCGGCATGGCATTTCCGTCGCAGGTGCGCGACCTGTCGGCGCGGGCACGCGAGCGCTTCGCCGCGCTGCAGCTCACGCTGCACTTCCACAACACGCGCGGCATGGCGCTCGCGAACACGCTCGCGGCACTCGACGCCGGGATCGACCGCTTCGACGCATCGCTCGGCGGGCTCGGCGGCTGCCCGTACGCGCCGGGCGCGACCGGCAACGCGTGCACCGAAGAACTCGTGCACATGCTCGAACTCGACGGCTACGATACGGGCGTCGATCTCGCGGCCGTGCTGGCCGCGTCGGCCCGGCTGCCCGCGCTGATCGGGCATGACGTGCCGAGCCAGATCCTGAAGGCCGGGCGCCGCTCGGACCTTCATCCGCCGCCGCGCGCGGACGCCGGCGACATGCCCGCGCAGCGCGCGTTCTCATGAACCATGAACAGGAGCGAACCTCATGGCGCTGATTGACCACCTCGACCATCTCGTGCTGACCTGCGTCGATCCCGACAAGACCAGGCATTTCTACACCGAGGTGCTGCAGATGCAGCTCGAAACCTTCGGCGCCGGCCGGATCGCGTTCCGCTTCGGCAACCAGAAGATCAACCTGCACGTGCGCGGCGCGGAGTTCGAACCGAAAGCGCATGTGCCGGCGCCCGGCGCGCTCGACCTGTGCTTCATCGCGTCGGTGCCGCTCGACGACGTGATTGCGCACCTGAAGCGCGTTGCATGGCCGATCGTCGAAGGGCCCGTCGAACGCACCGGCGCGACGCAGAAGATCCGGTCGGTCTACGTGCGCGATCCCGACCTGAACCTGATCGAGATCTCCGAGTTGATCTGAGCACCGACGCACCGGCGCACCGTCGGCCGTATCGCGCGTTCGCACTCGCGTGTGCGGACCTGGTCACGGTGCGGCCGCATGCCGCGCCGATCTCCCGCCGAAAACGGACAGCCGTTTTCCGCGCTCGCCGATTCCGGATAGCCGGCCCGACCCGCGCTGCGGATAATGCCTGCATCGGCGACTGAGAAGCCGCCTTCGCACCGGACGCGACGCTTGTTGCGTCCGCGCTTCCGCAACCCGACCCAGGCAATTCCCGATGACGATCCTCTATCGCGGCATGGACCGCGCGGCGCTCGACGCCGCCTATCTGAACACGAAGGTGGTGCCCGATTTCCCGGCGTTGCTGGCGTCGATGCAGGCACGCAGTGCGACGCTCTATGAAGATGCGTCCGGCCGGCGCGACCTGCGTTACGGTGCGCAACCCGCGCAACGTTTCGACTGGCTGTCGTGCGGCCAACCCGATGCACCGCTGTTCGTGTTCATTCACGGCGGCTACTGGCAGCACTGCGCGAAAGAGGATTTCGCGTACGCGGCGAGCGGGCCGCTCGCGCGCGGTTTCGACGTGATACTCGCCGAATACACGCTTGCGCCGGTCGCGACGATGACCGACATCGTCGGCGAGATCGGCGCGCTGCTCGACTACCTGGCGAACGACCCCGACGGCCTCGGCACTGCGAAGCGGCCGATCCACCTGAGCGGCCACCTGACCGCCGTGCACCGCGCGCATCCGGCCGTCGTCTCGGCGCTCGCGATCAGCCCGCTCGTCGATCTCGAACCGATCTCGCTGTGTTGCCTGAACGACAAGCTGCAACTCACCGCGCACGAGGTCGAAGCGTACAGCCCGTTGCGCCATGTCGGGCCCGGCGCGCCGACGGTCGTTGCGGTCGGTGATGCCGAGTTGCCCGAACTCGTCCGGCAAGCGCATGACTACGCGACGGCGTGCGATGCGGCCGGCGAACGAATCGTCCACGTCGGACTCCCCGGCATGCAGCATTTCGACGTACTCGACGATCTCGCGAAACCGGACGGTGCGATGCTCACCGCATTGCAGTCGATCGCGCCGCGCTAGACGCGCCGTATCGCGCGGAATCGGCCGGGCGTATGATCGGCGTCAGGCCACCGCGCTGACGGCATGCGCCGGCAAGGTTTTCCCAGGACCCACGACATGGTGAACCCGCTTCATTTCGATCTGCAGTCGCTGCGCGTGTTCGCGCTCGTCGCCGAGCACGGCAGCCTGACGAAGGCGGCCGAACACGGCCAGCTCACGCTGTCCGCGGTCAGCAAGCGCATCGCCGAACTCGAAAGCGTGACGGGCAGTGCATTGTTCGTCCGGCATGCACGCGGTGTCGAGCTGACGCCCGCGGGTCGCGCGCTGCTCGACCATGCGGCGAAGGTGATCGAGCAGGTCAACCGGATGGCGCACGAGATGAGCGACTACGTCGCCGGCGTACGCGGCCATATCCACGTGTGGACCAACACGTCCGCGATCGTCCAGTTCCTGCCCGCCGATCTCGCCGCGTTCCTCACCGACAATCCGGGCATCAAGGTAAGCCTCGAAGAACGGTTGAGCCACGAGATCGTCGACGCGCTCGCGTCCGGCAAGGCCGATCTCGGCGTGTTCGCCGACAACGTGCCGGCCCCCGGCATCGAACGGCGGCTGTACCGGCGCGACGAACTCGTGCTGCTCGTGCCGTGCGCACACCGGTTCGCCGCGCGCGACAGCATCCGCTTCGCGGATACGCTCGACGAAGACTACGTCGGGCTCAGCGACGGCAGTTCGCTGCTCGCGCGCATGACCGACGCCGCGTTCGCGGTCGAGCGCTCGCTGAAGCTGCGAATCCAGGTATCGAATTTCGACGGCGTGAGCCGGATGATCGAAGCGGGGCTCGGCATCGGGATCCTGCCGCGCGATGCGGTGACCGGCGAGCGCGCGGCGCGGCTCGGGGTCGTGAAGCTCGAGGATGCGTGGGCAACCCGCACGCTGTGGGTGGGGGTGAAGGCGGGTACCGTGCTGACGACCGATATCGCGAAGCTGTTCGATTTCATGTCGGCGCGGTGAGGCGGGGCTGCGTGCGTTGGAAAGGGCGCAGCCCGGATTTCAGGGATTGCGATCGATCGTTTGCCCGCGATGCCTGAATCGTTGCGGACGCTGACTCAAACGGCACCGACGCGCGCAAGCGTGGTGTGTTCCTTCAGTGCGCTCAGCGCGTCGACCCGCAATGGCGATGCTATCTCGTCGCCGGCTTCCCGCGTCCACTCGAGCGTGTCCTGAATCGTTCGAGCCAGCGGCGTAAACGCGAGGCCGCACCTTAGCGCACGGCTGTTGTCGGCGTGGAAGATTCCGCCTGCCTCACCATCGCTTTCCGCGATCCAGAGCGGAAGCTCCGTCCATCCCTCGATACCTGCGTCGAGAACCTGTTGATCCGTGAGCCAGACAAGCTGTGTGCGGCTTGAGGCAACCTCGATGCACTGGTTCAGGAACCGGCCCATCGTCAAAGTCGATGCGGGACCCACTGCGTTCAATACGGTATTCGTACTGCTTTCCGACATCTGCAGGGACCATTGGGCAACGTCTCGCGCATCGATGAACTGGATCGGGCGATCATGCCGCCCTGGTGCAAGGATGCGACCACCCGTCGCGATGCGGCGAATCCAGTACGTGAACCGGCCGGTGGGATCGTGAGGGCCAACGATCAACCCCGGCCTGAGAATCGCGACGCGCCCCGGCATCGCCAACTGAATGGCCGCCTCCGTTCTGGCCTTCAGCGCACCATAACCTTCGTTGCCCGGAAGGGTGTCCGCGTTTTCGTCATAGCGGATACCGGGCGGGAAGCCGCGATAGACAGAAATGCTGGAAATGAACGTGTAGTGCTTCGGCGGCGCCTTCAGCGCGGAAAGCACGAGGTCGACGTGCTCGGGGCGATACGCGGACGGGTCGATTACGGCATCAAATTGCCGGCCCGCCAGGGCCGACAGATCCGAGTCCCGGTCTCCGACAAGGCGCTCGATCTCGGGAAAGAGTGACGGGTTTTGTCGGCCTCGGTTGAATATCGTGACTTCGTGCCCGCGCTGCAGGGCCGCTTCGACGATGTGCCGGCCGAGAAACAGCGTCCCGCCCATGACCAGTATGCGCATAGAGGTTACACGTCCGTGCCGATAGTTCGACGATATTAATCGGGTGTCATGTCAGGTGCAATCGCCTCGAGACGCCTTCACGTCCCGAGCACATACTTCTCGGCAATTTCGAAACGAATGGCGGTAATCGGGCCTGTTGAGCAGTAATCGGCCGCAATAAGACACTCGATCGACGCGAAAATCGTCAACGATCGCTTTGAGAATTCAAAGATCATCAAAGTGATTGCGGTACACGGTCAATCGCAGACAGGTTGATTATTCCAATCAAGATTGACGTCCCGCTCGTGAATTCACAAGATTCCGTCTGTCAATGTCGACTGACCGGGGATTGCGAATGGACCCACTCGAAGCCTGCATGGTTGCCGCCGATGCCGCGCCGCGCACCAAACCTTCCAACTACCCGGAGCCGTTTGCGTCTCGCATGGCGGGGCGGGAGAAGAAGCCGCTTGGCGATCCGTTCAGCTTGAGTCAGTTTGGTGTGAACTTGACGACCTTGAGTCCAGGCGCGGTGTCCGCTCTCCATCATCAACACTCGAAACAGGACGAGTGGGTGTATGTCCTCAGCGGTGAAGTCACGCTCTACGTCGGCGACGAGCACTATCTGATGCGACCGGGCATGTGCGCCGGCTTTCGCGCGAACGGCACGCCGCACCATATACAAAACAATTCAACGAGCGATGCCACGATCATCGAGGTCGGCAGTCGAGTAGCGGGCGACGCAGTAAGCTATGCAGCCGACGACCTCGTCGCAGTAATGAATGCAACCGGGCAATGGGTTTTCGAACACAAAAACGGTGAACCGTATTGATTCCAATGCCTGGTTTGGAGAAGGCCGCGCGTCCATAACGGGTCGACCACGGCCTTCGGCATCGGGTATCGGTCGGCCCCGAGCAGTCGTTCGACATCCCGGCACGGTTCGCTGACAATCGTACTTCGATCATATGGAGTCGAGCGAGACCGAACCAACGTTTATGAACGAAAACACCTTGCAAGCCGGGATTCGCGCGAGCCAGCGATCGAGCAACCGAATTCGTGACGCGATCCTGCTTGCACTCGGATTGCTCATGTTCAGCTTCGCCAGTTCGGCATTGGCGTACACGGACAATATCTGTCGGGAATACTGGTATCCGCTGGCGCGTGCCGGTAAAAGCATGGGCGCGCTGTCCGCCGAGCGCGAGGGGCCGTGCAAGCACCCGCCAGTCAAGATGCTGAGCGACCAGTACGGCGTGATCAATGGCCAGGGGTATTTCATCTCGGAGTTGCACGAAACCCATGATTCGTGCACGCACGGCGGGCCGGTACCTGACCTTGCCTGTCTGTTGCCCTCGCATCTGCGTCGTCATGAGGACGACGAGGCAAGACACTACTATCTGCTAACACAACGGGGTTCAGCGCTGCGGGTCCTGGATCGACTCCACGCCACCGACGGCCAGCAGGTATTTGACGGCGCCGACGTGATCCCGGGCGCCGATCCCGCGACGTTCAAGACCTTTGTGCCCGACGGCGCCAAGGCCGATGACGGGTGGGCATACGACCGCAACCATGTCTATCTGGAGGAGCACTCGGACCCGAACATGGTGCCCGGTCTGGTCGAAATTGTCGGTAATACATTCGCGGTCAATGCCGGACGCGTCTTTTCAATCGGCGCTCTCGAGGGTCCCGTTTATCGGCCGGAAATAAAGGCGCCGCTGAAGCTGCTGAGCCCGCCAGCCTCACTTCAACCTGCAATCATCAGCGACGGCGAGCGTATCTACCTGGGAAACAAGCCACTGGCCGGCGTGCGGGCGGCAACTTTCCAGATGCTGGTTCCTGTATGCCCGGTGCCTGGTGCGCCCGACTTGAAATGCCTTCGCAATGCCCAGCCGAACGAGTTCCGGGTAGCTCGAAGCGGACGGGATGTGCTGTATTTCCACGAGTTCGACGATATCAAGCGAATCGCCAATGTGCCCGACTTTGTCTACTTTCTGCTACCGGGTTCATCGTTTCTCGGTATCGGTGGAAAGCAGATTTTCGATCTCGACCCATTGCATCAAACCTTCGGCGCAAACGCGATGACGCGTACCGTGCCAATGGCTGGCCACTTGAGTGGCCCGGTAGCAGGCTACCTTGCCGACGAACTCGGGTTCATCAACCTGCGGAGTCAATTGTCGAGGGACGATGGCCCCCTGTGTGGCGCGGTCGCGAAACTCGCCGCGCCGACACCGGCACTTGCTCACCGGTTGGGTCCGCTGCGACCCATCGCGCCAAGGAAGTTGCCGGCGGGCTATTCGATCGGCTATGAAAACAATCACTACCGGTATCTGTTCAGGAACGCCGACGATACGACTCTCGACGATACCGTGGTTGATCTCGCTAACGGCAAGCGTATGCGGGCGACGTGGTGTGGGGACGATATTCAACTGCAAGGAACGGCCACCACGAGCAACAACCAGGCAGGCAGATCGCACTGATTGCACGGCGTCGGCCGGTTGCAGTCAGTCGGCGCCGACCGTAAGATCGTCGGTCATCGGCACGAACGCATGTGTTTGTCGCGCTTCGCTTGAAATTCGTCCATTGGGAGGATTAGTGCGAGTTGAAGTTCAGATCGTCAATGCTTTGACGGACGGAAAAACCGGGGGCAATCCTGCGGGCGTGGTGATTGACGCCGATGCGCTGACCGCAGACCAGAAGCTGCATGTCGCCCAGCGGGCCGCTTTGTCGGAAACCGCATTCGTGTCGAAATCGGATGTTGCGACGGTCAAGCTGGAATTTTTCACGCCGACGCGGCAAATCGCTCATTGCGGCCATGCCACGATCGCCACATTTTCCCTCTTGAGAGAACTCGGCAGGGTAGGTGACGGCAAGTCGTCGAAAGAGACGATCGACGGATGCAGAGACATCGTGATCGATGGCGATACCGTTCTGATGGAGCAGCGTTCCCCGACTTATCGTTCGATCGGCGCAGACTCCCCGCTCTCTGAAAGAATCGCTCGATCGCTGGGTGTATCGACTGCCCAGATCCATGGTGTCGAAACCCCGACCGTCGTCAACACCGGCAACAGCTTTCTGATGATCGCATTGCCCGACGAGCAATCCGTGGCCGCAATTCGTCCGAACCAGCACGCGATTGAATCAATCAGCGACGAGCTTGATCTGATTGGCTATTACGTATTCTCGACGACGACGAAAATACCTGGGCGTCACGCAGGCGCCCGCATGTTCGCGCCGCGTTTCGGCATTGCCGAAGAGTCGGCGACCGGAACCGCAGCCGGGCCGCTGGCGTGCCTGCTATACGAGCGGATGGGGGCAGGCGATAAAGAAATGGCCATTGAACAAGGGCACCTGATGCAGCCACCTTCGCCGAGCGTCATCAGGGTCATCCTCGATGTCGACAGCGGCAAGATCTCGCGATTGATGGCCGGCGGCACCGGCGTCGTCATGCGGTCGATCACTGTCGAGGTCTGAGGTTGCGTCGAGCGTCCGCCTCTCGAATGTCAGAACGGCTTCGAGGAGGCGGATGATCGCGTTACCCATCGCGTCAGCGACATCTGCAGCCTGTTGATGTCGACACCCATCCCGACAGAATCCCTTCGCGCTAACCCGCCATGAACTCACCTCCCGATCTTTTTTATGACGACATGGCCAGTTCCTATCATCTGATTTTCGATGACTGGGAGAGGGCGATCGATCGTCAAGGTGCCGTCCTCACGCAACTTCTATTGCCGCCTGGCGAGACGGGCGAGGTTCTGGATTGCGCGTGCGGGATTGGAACCCAGGCGTTGGGTCTCGCCCGTGTGGGCTACGACATCGAAGGGACAGACCTGTCGAAGCTCGCAATCGAGCGGGCATCGCGGGAGGCAGCAGCGCGAGGGCTCCGCATTCCGTTCCGTGTTGACGACATGCGGCTGCTTGCGACATGCGACGCGCGTCGGTACGGCGCGGTCATTGCATTCGACAACGCGATGCCGCATCTCGATAGCGACGACGACGTGGCTCAGGCACTAGCCGCAATGCACAGGAGCCTGAAGCCCGGCGGGCGGCTGCTCGTCAGTTTGCGCGACTACGCCGAGTTGATGGTCGAACGGCCCAGCATCACGCCACCGGCGATGTTCATGGACAACGGTCTCCGGCGCATCGTTCATCAGGTATGGGACTGGCACGATGATCGGCGTTACACCGTTCATCTCTACATCACGCAGGCTACCAGCGACGGTCACTGGCAATCGAAGCATTTCATCGGTCGCTATCGCGGCATCACGCCTGATGAACTGGCGGCTCACATGCGAAACGCTCGATTCGAGCATGTCCGCGTGCTCTCGCCTGACACTACCGGTTACTACCAGCCCATCGTGGTTGCGACCGCGGCCTAGTCGCGTGGCCATGACCGCTCAATAATGATGAGGAAACGCGTCCCCGCGCCCCCTCATCAGCAACCGCTCAAACCGGATTGATCTCATCCTGGCTGCGCCGCGTAGTCAGCGGCCCGAGCACGCGCAACGTGACCGCGACGATACCCAGCGCGACCGAGATCACGCCAAACATCGCACCCGCGCCATAACTGGCAAGTACCGGCAACAACACGAACGGCAGCACGCCGCTGACGATGCGCGACAGCGCATAGGTACTGCCGATCGCCGTCGAACGCACACGCGCCGGGAAAATCTCCGCCTGATACACGTGATACGCGTTGCTGAACACGTTCGACGCACAGGTCGTGAGGAACCCGAAGCCGACGATCAGCACGGTATTGCCCGAATACGCGAAGCACAGCCCGAACACGGCGATCGACAGGATCGACACGATCACGAGCGTGCGGCGCTCGATCCAGTTGAGCAGCGGAATCGACAGCAGCGAGCCGACCGGATAGCCGATGAATGACAGCGCGATGAACAGCGTGCTGTCCGTCACGTCGAAGCCGCGGCTCTTCACGACCGTGCCGGCCAGCGTGCCGAAGCCGTAATAGCCGAAGCCCTGGAACAGGTGAAAGATCGCGAGCATCAGGTAGCGCGCGCCGTACGGGTCGCGCCGCAGCAGTGCGATACGCTCGCCGAGCCCGAGCGGCCGTTGCGGCTCGACCGGTTCCGCGAACTGCTCGGGCACGCGCACGCCGGTGCCTTCCGCGAAGCGCCGCAGTGCCGCATGCGCGTCAGCGGTGCGCCCCTGCGCGAGCAGCCAGCGCGGGCTCTCCGGCAACCGGTGCTGGACGAGCATCACGTACACGGCGCCGAGGCTGCCGATCGCGAGGATGATGCGCCAGCCGGCCACGCCACCCACATGCAGCGGGTTCAGCCACAGCGCGAGGAACCCGACGAGCGGCACCGCGACATAGGAAGTCGTATAGGCCCAGGCGGCGAGCCTGCCGCGCTTTTCCTTCGGCAGGATCTCGGACAGGAAGCTGTCGGCAACCGGATAGATCGCGCCGACGCCGATGCCGGTCAGGAACCGGCATGCGACGAGCATGTCGGCATTCACCGAAAACGCGCCGACCAGCGAGAACGCGCTGTACCACGTGAGCGTCAGCAGGAACGCCTTGCGCCGGCCGATGCGGTCGGCGAGGCTGCCGAGACACATCGCGCCGACGAACATGCCGATGAACGCCGATGCGAGCAGCAGCTTGAAATCGGTGCTCTGCCGGCTCAGCCCGTATTCGTTCTGCAACGCGGAACCGATCGTGCTGACGAGGAATATCTCGTACATGTCGAAGAACAGCCCGATGCCGATCACCCAGACGACGAACCGGTGCAACGCGCCGACGGGCAGGTCGTCCATGAAATCGCCGAGCGTGACGCGGCGGGCGGGGAGGGCCGACGCATCGGCGTCGACGCCGGCGGCAGCGGCCGGCGGTCGTGCGGACGCGGGTCCGCCCGCGTTGCCGCCGAGATCGAGGGAATGGCTGTTCATCGTGTCTCCTGATTATCGATACGCCGTGGCGCAAGGCCCGGCCGTTCGCGACCGGCGCGATGCATCCGGTCGCACGACGTGGCGGCAGGCACCGCAGGGCCGTGAAAGGGCCGGATAGGCGGGCTGTACCGATCGTCCGACCCATGGTGGGCGAATCAGCGGCACGTGATAATTGCGGATGTTTCAAGCGTCCTTTCCTGTGCAGAAAGGGTGCGGAACACGCGGCAGCCGGCAGGCGCGCGGCAGGCCCGTGCGGCCTGCCTGGCGCGCGATCCGGCACCGGAGCCGGTTGCGCGCTCGCGCAACCGGCAGGCCGGGAAAACCATGAGGCCGCTTGCCTGGCCGCCGGCGCAACCACCGCCGGCGGCCAGGCGTTCGTGCTCAATCAGCCGGCACGAACGCTGCCCCGTGAAACACGCGCACGGGGTTGCCGCGCTCCAGCGCAAAGTGCTGCATCCGCCGCTGCCGGCGCGCATCCGATGCGTGACGGTCGGCTTCCTGCTGCAGTCGAACCTGCAGCAACTGCAGCGCCAGGCGCCTGTTCGCGTGCTGGCTGCGCTCGCTTTCCACGCGCACCGACAGGCCGGTCGCGACATGGGTCGCACGAATCGCGGAGCTCGTCTTGTTCACGTGCTGGCCGCCCGGCCCGCGTGCGCGCATCGCTTCGAACCGCACATCGCCATCCGGCAGCGGCTGCGCGTCGACACAGCGCGTGACGCCGATGAACCAGTTCTTGCGCGGATGTCGCAACCGGTACGGGCTCGCGCAAATCCATTGCAGCGTGCCGGTCCAGCGGTCCGCGAGCGCCTGCGCGCCGGCGCCGTCGAGATCGAGCAGCGCCGAGCGCAGCGTACCGGGCCGTTCGCCCGGCTGCGCATCGAGCACCGTGACGACGACACGCTGCGCATCGGCTTCCGCCTGCAGGCGCCGCAACGCATTGGCCGCGGCCAGCTGGCATTCGAGCGGGCCGTGCGCCGAAGAAATCTGCATCAGCATCGGCCAGCCTCCCCGGACGTCTTGTAGGTCAGCACCGGCGCGAGCCGGGCCAGCTTGCGCAGCAGGCCGGCCGCCTCGAGCGCGTCGACGACGCTGTCGATCGGCTTGTAGGCCTGTGGCGCTTCCTCGTACAGCAGTTCGCGGTCTTCGCAGATCACGTGGCTGCCGAGCGGCGTGCGCGTGAGCTGCGACGGCGTGAAGCGCCGTTCGAGGCGCCCCTTGCAATCGCCGCGTGCCCACTTGCGGCCCGCACCGTGCGCCAGCGACGCCAGGCTGGCCGCATCGTCGGGCCGCACCGGCGCGACGAGGTAGCTGTAGTCGCCGCGCGACCCGGGAATGACGACCGGCCCCGCGTCGGCCGGCGTCGCACCTTTGCGATGCAGCCAGCCCGGCTCGCAGTCGACGCTCGCGCGGCTCACCAGGTTGTGGTTCACGTCGAGCACGCACCGGCCATCGGTGCGCCAGCGCGCCAGCATGCGCCGCGCGATCAGGTCGCGATTCGCAATCGCGTAGCGCAACGCCGCATCGTGACGCGCGAGGTACGCCGTGCAGGCGGCATCCGTATCGTCGAGGCCGTTGTAGCCGTGCTCGCGCATGTGCTGCTCCAGGATCGACTGGCCGAAGCCGCGCGACCCGCTATGCACGAGCAGCAGCAGGCGATCGGGATCGAGGCCGAGCGCCGCGACGGCATCGGTGTCGTACACCGCGTCGATCCGCTGCGCTTCCGCGAAATGATTGCCGCTGCCGATCGTGCCGAGCGATGCCGCGTACGCGTGATCCGCGAACCCGGCAGCCGCGATGAGCGGCTGCCAGCTTGCATCGGGCGTGGCATCGATCGAGCCGAGCCGGCTTGCGAGCTTCGACGCGCTGACGCGCCGCGCATCGAGCGCGGTTTGCCACAACGCCATCCCGCAGCCGATATCGCCGCCGATCAATGCCGGATACAGCTGGCCCGTCGAGAAGAACGCGGCGCCGACCGGGTAGCCGCGTCCGGGGTGAAGATCGGGCATGCCGGCGACGCGCCGCATGCCGGGGAGGGTGGCAGCGTGTTCGAGCTGCCGGATGGCCTCACCTTCGATCCAGGTGGTGGCGCAAGCGCACAACGTGATGCGCTCGCCCAGGTATTGCATGGAATTGCCCATGGAGGATTCCGTTCGATGAAAGAGGTGAACGGCGGGCCATGGCGCAGGCAGCGCAACCATGCGCTGCCCGACATCGGAAGTCGGGAAGAGGGCGGCACGACCGGATCGGAACGACCCGGTTCATCGCCGAAATGGCGATGCGTGGTGCTGCTTGGCGTGAACGATGAAACGAACGGACGCGAAAAACCCGAACTACGACCCGCGACGGGAGGAGTGTTGGCGTGACGTCATGATTTTTTTCTCCTTGCGAGTGAGGGGTTGATCGGAATGGCGGCGACTCTAGCATGCACGCGACGAGCGCAGCAAGCGGGTATCGTGGCGTTGCGCATCGAATCATCGTTCGATGTGGCGAAAAACACACACATAGGAATCCGGATCATTCCCGTGTCGATGGCGCGCACGGCACGCCGCAGCAGGCATTCGACGCATGCAGACCACCGCGACGGCTGCCCCCAACCACGCTTGACAGCGCAAAAGCCGTTTCGTAGCATCCGCCTGCTTCATCCCTGAACCCTCATCGAATCGGTGATCCAAGTGCCCGCAAACATTCGTCCCTTCGCCTGATACGCCGACGACTGCCGTCCCGGCCGCGTGTCGTCCTGCCCGTTTCCGTCTGCCTCGCGGCACCGGAACAGTGATCGCAGGGCCGCGCCCGGACTCGCACTGACACCGCAACGCACCCCCATCGTTCGTTCACGTCGTCGGCTTTTTCTGATGTTTCCGGAGAAAAACCATGACGCTGGATTTCCGCGCGTACGCGCAATCGCTCGACCTCGCTCGCTACCCGCGCACGCCGCACCTCGAAGGCTCGCGCCTGCAGGACGGCGACGAAGGTCACGACCACGTTCCCTATCGCACCCTCGCGGGCGCCCATCTCGTCGTCGAGGAAAAGCTCGACGGCGCTAACACGGGCATCAGCTTCAGCCCGGCGGGCGAACTGTTGCTGCAGTCGCGCGGCCACTACCTGGCCGGCGGCGGCCGCGAGCGGCAGTTCGGGTTCGTGAAGACCTGGGCCGCTGCCCATGCGGGCTGGCTGCTCGACCGCCTCGGCGATCGTTACGTGATGTACGGCGAGACGATGAGCAAGAAGCACGCGGTGTTTTACGACGCGCTGCCGCATCACTTCTTCGAGTTCGACGTGCTCGACCGTACAACGGGCCGTTTCCTGTCGACACCCGCGCGTCGCGCGCTGCTCGCCGACGGGCCCGTGCTGTCGGTGCCCGTGCTGTACGAAGGCATCGCACCGCCGCGGCTCGCCGACCTGAAGGCGCTGCTCGGTCCGTCGCTGGCGAAGACGCCGGACTGGCGTCGCGCGTTCGAGGAAACGGTGCAGCGGCAGGGGCTCGACCTCGCGCGTGCATGGCAGCAGTGCGACAAGTCGGCGCGCTCCGAAGGGCTCTATGTGAAGGTCGAGACCGACGACACGACGACCGCGCGCCTGAAGTGGGTGCGCCACGATTTCGTGCAGGCCATTCTCGAATCGGCGCGCCATCACTCGGAGCAGCCGTTCATTCCGAACCTGCTCGCGCCGGATGTCGACCTGTATGCGCCACGCCCGACGGTCACGTGGACATCGCGCCCCGCCGCACACCCGAACAAATGAATGCGGAACGGCCGAGCGCCATTTCGAGAGGAGTCTTGACCATGAAGTACGAACAATTGCAGGCGCTCGTGCCTGCACCCGGCCTACAGCCGGACTATCGCGCGTGTCTCGCGGCGTTTCCTCCGCTCGAATACGCAAAAGCGACACAGCAGGAGCCGGCGTATCACGGCGAAGGTGACGTGTGGACGCATACGATGATGGTGATCGATGCGCTGCTGGCACTGCCCGAATACCAGGCTGCGTCGCGTGCCGACCAGGAGATCGTGTTCCTGGCCGCGCTGCTGCACGACATCGCGAAGCACAGCACGACCGTCGTCGATCCCGTTACCGGCGCGATCGGCCATCCCGGCCACTCGCGCAAGGGCGCAATCGATGCGCGGATCGCACTGTGGGATGCCGGCGTGCCGTTCGCGGTGCGCGAGGCGATCTGCCGGATGATCGCAGTGCACCAGGTGCCGTTCTTCGCGATGAGCGGGTCGCGCCGTGGCACGCCCGAATTCATCGCGCGCGAGCTGTCGTGGCAGGTCAGCCTGCCGCTGCTGTGCCTGCTTGCCGAAGCCGACATTCGCGGGCGCATCTGCGACGACACGCAGCGCGTGCTCGACAACATTGAACTGTTGCGTGAACTGGCGAGGGAAGAGGGCTGCTACGGCCAGCCGCGTGCGTTCGCCGACGCGCACACCGCACTCAGCTACTTCCGTGGCGCGGACGTACATCCCGACTATCCGCTGTTCCGTACGCCGGGCTCGCAGGTCGTCGTGATGTCGGGCTTGCCCGCGTCGGGCAAGAACACGTGGGTCGCACGACATCATCCGGATCTGCCGGTCGTGTCGTTCGACGATGCACGCGATGCATTGGGGCTGCGTCATGGGCAGAACGAGGGTGCCGTCGCACACCATGCGGTCGACGCTGCGAAGGCGCTATTGCGCGCGCAGAAGCCGTTCGTGTGGAATGCGACGAACCTGTCGCCGCTGATGCGCAAGAAGACGCTCGACCTGCTGTTTGCGTACAACGCCGACGTGACGCTCGTCTACCTCGAACAGCCGCGTGCCGAACTGTTGCGTCGCAATGCGCGGCGCGACACGTCGCTGACGAATCGCGCGCTCGAGGCGATGCTGCTGCGTTGGGATCTGCCGCTGCCGACCGAAGCGCACGCGGTGCGGTACGAAGTCTGATGCGACAAACTCACGACACGAGCCGCTACGCCGCAACGCATCGCGGCGTACCGGCTCGCTTCATTTCAGCGCCGAGTCCGCCTCAACTCGCGACGATGATGAATGTGGTGAGCGCGATCGGGAACAGGGCGAGGCCGAGCAGGCCCAACGCGCCATCGGCCGCCATCGCGATCGGCGACAACGCCAGCTTGGCGCCGCGGCCGACAGCCGTCAGCTTGTCCGTCACCTTGACATGGTACGGACGATTGAACGCCTGCGGGACCGACGAAGGCGTGACGTCGTTCGGCAGATAGCGCTTGCCGCTGATCTTGCCTTCCGACTCCAGGTAGGCACCGTCCTTCTTGAAACCGTCCGCGAGCGCACGCTCGCGCACGTCGGAGCCGGTCGGTGCGTCCGAGTAGTCCAGCCTCATCGTGTATTGACCGGTGATCGCGTCGCCGTGGGCCTCGAAATCGTCGAACGCCGTGTGGATCTTCGGGCGATAGGGGGCATTGAGCACAGTCGCAAGGCTCGGCGGCATCTCGAAGATGTAGTGATACTTCTTGCCGAGCACGACGAGTTGCTTGCCGTCTGCGGTAATCAGGAACGTCGACAAGGTTTCGTCGTATTCCGAATCCTCCATCCACGCCTTGGTGACGGGACCGAAGTTGGAGCAGCCGGCAAGCATGCCGGACGCTGCCACGGCGGGCAGCGCGAGAAATGTTCTTCTTTTCATGTGTGCTGGTTGGATGTTGTTCGTTATTCAGCGGAACCGCTTGAATGTCGGACGCTGCGTTCAATGAACGCGGCACCCTGACGGCCGATCATGCGGTTTCTTCGCTTGCGCATTGTAGGGCTAAAACGGCTGGCGCAGTATCCTCCGGGCAAAGCACCGCGCCCGGGTGCGACAGACTGCTCGCGCCCTTGCAGGCCGCCAGTCCCGCGGCCGCTCGCGCCCGTTCCGATCAGGCGACGGATCGAATCGATGCAACGCAATGAACGTGTTCGACACCACGCGTTGCGGGCAGGAAACGTCACGGTGCCCGCCGATTCGACTTCGCGACGACGACGAATGCCGTGACCGCGACCGGCGTCAGCGGGGCGCCGGCCAGGCTCCCCCTGCCATCGGCCGTCATCCTGACCGGCGAGCGCGGAAACCGGACCTGGCCGAACACCACCGACCGCTCCCTGATCTCGACATCGTATGGATGACCGGGCACCTGCGGAATCGACGACGACGTGACGTCGTTCGGTTGAAAGCTCATGCCGACGATCGTGCCGGCCGTCTCCAGCACGTCGCCCTGGGCCCGGAAACCGGTGGCGAGCGCGCGTTCGCGAAGCGCGGAGCCAGGCGGTGCGTCGTCGAGAGAAAGCCGCAACCAATAGTCTGCGGTGATCAGGCCTCGGTCAGTCTCGAAAGCCACGAAATGGATGTTCGGGCTCGCGTGGCCCGGTGCTGCAAGCGCCGCGGCAAAGGCACGCGGCAGATCGAAAACGTAGTGGCACTGCTTGCCGAGTACGACGAGCCTTTTCCCGTCCGCAGTCACCAGAAATGCAGACAACGTGTCGCGATAGCCGGTGACGCGCATCGCGCTCGGCGTCACGCGGACGGTATCGCTGCAGCCAGTCAGCATGCCGGACGCCGCCATCGCAGGCAGCGCGAGAAACGTTCTTCTTTTCATGAATGCCGTGCTGTTCTGTTCGTGGTTCGGCGGCACCGCTTGAATGTCGGACACGACGTTCGATGTACGTCATGACGCGACGGCCGTTCGTGCGGTTTCTTCGTTCGCGCATTGTATGACCAAAGCCGGCGGCGCAACGTCCCCGGCCAGGCGCCGCACCCGCGTGCGGTAGACTGCACGCTCGCTTGCCCACCGCCCACTACACGACCGCTCGCGCCCGCTGACACGCCATGGATCGAATCGATGCGATGAAGGTGTTCGTCGCCACGCTGGACGAGGGCAGCCTCGCAGGCGCGGGCCGGAAGCTCGGCCGGTCGCCGGCGGCCGTCAGCCGAGCGATCGCGTTCCTTGAAGAACACACGGGCACCGCGCTGCTGTACCGCACGACCCGGACGATCCGGCTGAGCGAAGCCGGCGAACGCTATGCGGCCGCGTGCCGGCGCATCCTGTCCGATCTCGAGGAAGCCGACATGCTGGTCGCCGACGAGCGGTCGGCGCCGCGCGGCCTGTTGACGGTCACGGCACCGGTCGCCGCCGGCGAAGACGTGCTGCGTGCGCTCCTCGACGAATTCATCGAACGCCATCCGGCCGTGTCGATCCGCCTGCAGTTGCTCGACCGCCCCGTCAGCCTGATCGACGAAGGAATGGACGTCGCGCTGCGCATTGCGCACCTGACCGATTCGACGCTCGTCGCGATTCCGGTCGGCGCGGTGCGGCGGGTCGTCGTGGCGTCGCCCGATTACCTGGCGAAGCATCCGGCGATCGAGACGCCGGCCGATCTCGCGCAGCACCGGATCATCTCGATGACGCATTTCGGTCTCGATTCGTGGAGCTTTCCGCCGTCCGCGCCATCGGCACTGCCGCAGGTCGTCCAGTTCGCGCCGCGCTTCATCATCAACACGATCCGCGGCGCGGTCGCATCGGCCGTCGCAGGCCACGGCGTCACGCGGCTCTTTTCCTATCACGTCGCAGAACCAGTGCGGAGCGGCGCGCTGCGGATCGTGCTGCGCGACAGCGAACACGCGCCGCTGCCGATCCATCTCGTCACGCCTTACGGACGCCTTTCGGTGCCGAAGGTGCGCGCCTTCGTCGATTTCGCGGCGCCTCGCCTGCGCGAGCACTTCGCGCAGCTGGCGGCCGTGACCGACGGCGATTGAACCGCAATGCGGAAGAATGGCTTTCGCGTGACGGGGATTCTCTCGACAATCGCCTCAATCTAGACTTCCTTCAACCAACGGACGCACGTGTCGCCCGTTCAGCGAATGGAGGTCAACATGCATCAAGCGCTTTCCGTCCAGCCTCGCGCCCGTGCGTTCGGACTGACGCACCGCGTGGTGTCCGGCATCGGCATTGCCCGTTTCGCATGCGTGCCGTCATCGGCAATCTTCGTTACGCCGGGGCTTCCCGCACCGCTGACCGCGACGGGGAGCGCGCAATGAGCACGCTCTCGCATGCCCCCGCTGCGGCACTGGCCGAACGGCCCGTCGCCAGCTACGCCGAACGCAACACGCGCTACTGGCGGCGCAATCTCGCCGTGTGCGTGTTCGGCTCGTTCACGACGCTCGTCAGCCTGAGCATGCTGCTGCCGTTCCTGCCGCTGTACGTGCGACAACTCGGCGTCGATGCGCAGTCGGCCGTGATCCAGTGGTCGGGCATCGCGTTCGGCGCGACGTTTCTCGGCACGGCCGTTACCGCGCCGCTGTGGGGCCGCCTCGCGGACCGCTTCGGTCGCAAGCCGATGCTCGTGCGCGCAGCGATCGGCATGGCGATCGTGATGTCGCTGATCGGCGTCGCGCACAACGTGGTCGAACTCGTCGCGCTGCGGCTGCTTGCCGGGCTCGTCGGCGGCTACGCGTCGGCGTCGACTGTGATGGTCGGCACGCAAGCACCGCGCGAGCGCGCGGGCTGGGCGCTCGGCATCCTGTCGACCGGTGCGCTTGCGGGCAACCTGGTCGGGCCGCTCGTCGGCGGGTTGCTGCCGGGCTGGCTCGGCATTCGCGGCACGTTCTTCGCCGGTGGCGCGATGATCGCCGTCGCCGCGCTGTTGACGATCTTCATCGTGAAGGAAGACTTCCACGCGGGCACCGATGCGAGAACGCGCACCGCGAGCGCCACGGCCGGCACGCCGCACCGCACGAATCGCGCGGCGGTCGCCGCACTGCTGGTGACGGCGATGATGGTGCTGCTCGCGAACATGTCGATCGAGCCGATCATCACCGTGTATATCGGCGGCCTCGGCGTGGGCGGCGACCACCTCGCGCGCGTCGCCGGCGTCGTGATGGCATGTTCGGCATTCGGCAGCATGCTGACCGCCGCACGGCTCGGCGCACTGGCCGACCGGATCGGCAGCTGGAACGTGATCATCGGCTGCCTGTTGCTGACCGCGCTCGCGATGGTGCCGCAGGCGTTCGTCACGCACTGGTGGCAGCTTGCCGCGCTGCGCGGGCTGATGGGCATGACGCTCGCGGGGTTGCTGCCGTCGATCGGCAAGCTCGTGCGGCAATCGGTCGACGAGCGCGCGACCGGGCAGATGCTCGGCTACCTGCAGTCCGCGCAGTTCAGCGGACAGGTGATCGGCCCGGTGATCGGCGGACAGATCGGCGTCGCGCTCGGGCTGCATTCGGTGTTCTTCGTGACCGGTGCGCTGCTGGCGGTTTGCGCGGGGCTCGCGCATTGGGCGCGCGGCCGATAGCGGCTGGCCGGCGGATCGCGGACTGGCGTAGGATGGGCGCAGATGCGGTGTCGCGCCGGGCAGCGGCGACGACACACACCGGCGCGACAGTTGCAGACACCGGCACGCCACATGGCTACCCGTCGTTTTCGACATGACGCTCACGTGACCGGTTGCGCACCCAGCACGACGCACGCGCACCGAGCCGAACCCGACGCACGCGCGTCGGCCCGCATCCGGCCGACGCATTTCGATCCCGAATATTGCAGGAGACAAGCGACATGAACCAATCGACCGACAACCGGACGCTGTTGCGCACACTCGGCGTGCGCGCACCGATCGTCCAGGCGCCGATGGCCGGCGTCAGCACGCCGGCGCTGGCGGCCGCCGTGTCGAATGCGGGCGGGCTCGGCTCGCTCGGCGTAGGTGCGACGAACGCCGACGGTGCCCGCAAGATGATCCGCGACACGCGCGCGCTCACCGACCGGCCGTTCAACATCAACGTGTTCTGCCACCAGCCGGCACACGCCGACGCGGCCGTCGAACACGCGTGGCTCGAGTGGCTTGCACCGGCGTTCCGCGAGTACGGTGCGACGCCGCCCGCATCGCTGTCGGAGATCTATACGAGCTTCATCGCGGACGAAGCCATGCAGGCGCTGCTCGTCGAAGAAAAGCCGGCCGTCGTCAGCTTTCATTTCGGGCTGCCGTCCGCGGACGTGATCGCCGCGCTGAAGCGCGCGGGCGTCACGCTGTTCGCGGCCGCGACGAATCTCGACGAAGCCCGCCAGATCGCCGCCGCCGGCATCGACGCGATCGTCGCGCAGGGGATCGAAGCGGGCGGGCACCGCGGCGTGTTCGATTCGACCGCGCATGACGATCGCCTCGGCACGTTCGCCCTCACGCGACTGATCGTGCGCGAATGCGCGCTGCCGGTGATCGCCGCCGGCGGCATCATGGACGGCGAGGGGATCGCCGCCGCGCTCGCGCTCGGCGCGCAGGCCGCCCAGCTCGGCACGGCGTTCGTCGCGTGCCCGGAGACGTCGATCGACGACGGCTATCGCCC
>NZ_JAAGPE010000093.1:0-239 GCF_017104605.1 Burkholderia sp. Ac-20384
AGCCTTAAAAAAAAAAAAAAAACACACAAGCTCCGGTGGCGTGTTTTCTTTCGACAGAGATGCAAGGTGATTCGCCTGAACTGGTGCGACGCAGCCTCACCCGCCTCGCGTGCGTCGCGTCCAGTTCGCCTAACAACGTCCTGTCACAGCACTGTCTACGCCGTCCCGGTACACATCCTGCATCTCGAGTCCAACTACGAGCACCACACGACCAATCGCACAGTTAGACTCTCAGCTGC
>NZ_JAAGPE010000094.1:0-31362 GCF_017104605.1 Burkholderia sp. Ac-20384
TCGCTTGCGCAGGCGCTCGACGGCCTCGCGCTGCCGGTGCGGCCCGTGCTCGTCGTGCCGGCCGGGCACGCGCAGTCGGCCGCGGGCGTCGTCGTCGTGGAGGACGTCGACGGCTTCGCCGCGCAACGCTACGACGCGAAGCCCGGCACGTTCTACCTGCTGCGCCCCGACCAGCATGTCTGCGCGCGGACGCGCGCGCTCGACCGTCAGGCGCTGGCCGACGCACTGGCGCGCGCGACCTGCGCACGCTGAAAACGATAAAGACACCGGAGACTCCGTCATGCCCCCACTCGACACCCGCCCACGTCTCGCTGACCCTGACGCGTTCTACGAAGCGCTGATCGACATGCATCGCGACCTGTCCGACGCCGACAGCCAGCTCGTCAACGCGAAGCTGATCCTGCTGCTCGCGAACCAGATCGGCGACGCCGACGTGCTGCGCGAAGCGATGGCGCTCGCGCGCCAGGGCGTGACGCCGCCCGTGCATCCGGCCGCCGAGGTGACGCAATGAGCGCGGCGCCGGCCGACACGCGCGTGCTCGAAGTCGAGAGCGTGATCGACGACACCCATCGCCCGGGCTTTCACTGGATGCTGCTCGTGTTGTGCGGGCTGTGCCTCGTGATCGACGGTTTCGATGCGCAGGCGATGGGTTACGTCGCGCCGAGCGTGATCGCCGAATGGGGCGTGCCGAAGCAGGCGCTCGGGCCCGTGTTCAGCGCGAGCCTGTTCGGGATGCTGCTCGGCGCGCTCGGACTGTCGGTGCTGGCCGACCGGATCGGGCGACGCCCGGTGCTGATCGGCTCGACGCTGTTCTTCGCGGTGACGATGCTCGCGACGCCGTTCGCGGGTTCGATCCCGGTGCTGATGGCGCTGCGCTTCGTCACGGGCCTCGGCCTCGGCTGCATCATGCCGAACGCGATGGCGCTGGTCGGCGAATTCAGCCCGGCCACGCATCGCGTGAAGCGGATGATGATCGTGTCGTGCGGCTTCACGCTCGGCGCGGCGCTCGGCGGCTTCATCAGCGCCGCGCTGATTCCGGCGCTCGGCTGGCGGTCGGTGTTCTTCGTCGGCGGCGCGGTGCCGCTCGTGCTGACGATCGCGATGGTTGCGCGGCTGCCCGAATCGCTGCAGTTCCTGGTGCTGAAAGGGCGCGTCGCGCAGGCACGCGACTGGCTCGCGCACTTCGCGCCGCAGGCGGGCATCGATGCGAATACGCGGCTCGTGGTGCGCGAGCGCGCCGCGACCGGCGCGCCGGTCGCCGAGCTGTTCAGCCACGGCCGTCTGCCGGTCACGCTGCTGCTGTGGGCGATCAGCTTCATGAACCTGATCGATCTGTACTTCCTGTCGAACTGGCTGCCGACCGTGATGCGCGACGCGGGCTATTCGCAGGGCACGGCCGTGATCGTCGGCACGGTGCTGCAGACGGGCGGCGTGATCGGCACGCTGTCGCTCGGCTGGTTCATCGAACGCTACGGCTTCGTGCGCGTGCTGTTCGCATGCTTCGCGTGCGCGGCCGTGTCGGTGGGGCTGATCGGCTCGGTCGCGCATGCGCTGCCGTGGCTGCTGGTGGTGGTGTTCGCGGGCGGGTTCTGCGTGGTCGGCGGGCAGCCGGCCGTGAACGCGCTCGCGGGCCAGTATTACCCGACGTCGCTGCGCTCGACGGGCATCGGCTGGAGCCTCGGCATCGGCCGGATCGGCTCGGTGCTCGGGCCGCTCGTCGGCGGACAACTGATTGCGCTCAACTGGTCGAACGGTGCGCTGTTCCACGCGGCCGCGGTGCCCGTGCTGTGCTCGGCGCTGTTCGTCCTCGGGCTTGCCGGTGTGACGCGGCGCAACGGTGCGCAGGCGCCGAACGCCGCGATGAATTGAGGGAGAAAGGAAACGATGACGCTTGACCTGTCGAAACCGGCGAACGCCGGCTACCAGAGCGGTTTCGCGAACGAATTCGCGACCGAGGCACTGCCCGGTGCGCTGCCGCATGGCCGCAACTCGCCGCAGCGCGCGCCGTACGGGCTGTATGCGGAGCAACTGTCGGGCACCGCGTTTACCGCGCCGCGCGGCCACAACCGTCGCTCTTGGCTGTACCGCATCCGCCCGGCGGCCGTGCACCGGCCGTTCGAGCCGTATGCGGGCCCGCAACGCCTCGTGTCGGAATTCGGCGACTCGGCCGACGTGCCGCCGACGCCGCCGAACCAGCTGCGCTGGGATCCGCTGCCGATGCCGGTCGAGCCGACCGATTTCGTCGACGGGCTCGTGACGATGGCCGGCAACGGTTCGGCCGCCGCGATGAACGGCTGCGCGATCCACCTGTACGCGGCGAACCGCTCGATGCAGGACCGCTTCTTCTACAGCGCGGACGGCGAACTGCTGATCGTGCCGCAGCAGGGGCGCCTGTTCATCGCGACCGAATTCGGCCGGGTCGACGTCGAGCCGTTCGAGATCGCGGTGATCCCGCGTGGCGTGCGCTTTTCCGTCGCGCTGCCCGATGGCGACGCGCGCGGCTACATCTGCGAAAACTTCGGCGCGCAATTGCGCCTGCCGGATCTCGGCCCGATCGGCTCGAACGGTCTCGCGAACCCGCGCGACTTCCTGACGCCGCAAGCCGCGTACGAAGACCGCGAAGGCGCATTCGAGCTGATTGCGAAGCTGAACGGCCGCCTGTGGCGCGCGGACATCGGTCATTCGCCGCTCGACGTCGTCGCATGGCACGGCAACTACGCGCCTTACAAGTACGACCTGCGCCTGTTCAACACGATCGGCTCGATCAGCTTCGACCATCCCGATCCGTCGATCTTCCTGGTGCTGCAGTCGCAGAGCGACACGCCGGGCGTCGACACGATCGACTTCGTGATCTTCCCGCCGCGCTGGCTCGCGGCCGAGGATACGTTCCGCCCGCCCTGGTTCCACCGCAACGTTGCGAGCGAATTCATGGGGCTCGTGCACGGCGCGTACGACGCGAAGGCCGAAGGCTTCGTGCCGGGCGGCGCGAGCCTGCACAACTGCATGTCGGGCCACGGTCCCGACGCGGATACGTTCGAGAAGGCGTCCGCAAGCGACACGACGAAGCCGCACAAGGTCGACGCGACGATGGCGTTCATGTTCGAAACCCGCACGCTGATCCGGCCGACGCGCTACGCGCTCGACACCGCGCAGCTGCAGGCCGACTACTTCGAGTGCTGGCAAGGCATCAAGAAACATTTCAATCCGGAGCAACGATGAGCGATACCCAAGACTGGCGCGCGACGCTCGACCCGGCTCGCAAGAGCTGGGTCGAGACGGCGAACGATCCCGCCTGCGATTTCCCGATCCAGAACCTGCCGTTCGGGATCTTCAGTGATGCGAGGCAGGCGTCGCGCCGCGCAGGCGTCGCGCTCGGCGACCAGATCGTCGACCTCGCGGCGCTCGCGCGCGCAGGCCTCGTGACGCTGCCGGCCGGCGCCGATGCGTTTGCCGCGCCGACGCTCAACACGTTCATCGCGCTCGGCCGCGACGCATGGCGCAGCGTGCGCGTGCAGCTGTCGGACCTGTTCTCGCGCGACAACGCGAAGCTGCGTGACGATGCTTCGTTGCGTGCACAGGTGCTCGTCGCGCAGCGCGACGCGACGCTGCATCTGCCGGTCGAGATTCCCGGCTACACCGATTTCTATTCGTCGAAGGAGCACGCGACCAACGTCGGCTCGATGTTCCGTGATCCGAAGAATGCACTGCTGCCGAACTGGTCGGAGATGCCGATCGGCTACAACGGTCGTGCGTCGTCGGTGATCGTGAGCGGTACGCCGGTGCGGCGTCCGAACGGGCAACTGAAGCTGCCCGACCAGGAGCGTCCGGTGTTCGGTGCATGCCGCAAGCTCGACATCGAACTGGAGACGGGTTTCATCGTCGGCCAGGGCAACGCGCTCGGCGAGCCGATCGCGTGCGAGGACGCGGAAGCGCATATCTTCGGGATGGTGCTGCTGAACGACTGGAGCGCGCGCGACATCCAGCAATGGGAATACGTACCGCTCGGCCCGTTCAATGCAAAGACGTTCGCGACGACGATCTCGCCGTGGATCGTCACGCTCGACGCGCTCGAACCGTTCCGCGTCGCGCAGCCGGAGCAGTCGCCGCAGCCGCTCGCGTATCTGCAGCACGCAGGCAAGCATGCGTTCGACATCGCGCTCGAAGTGATGCTGCGCGAGGAAGGGGCGGCCGAAGCGACGTCGATCAGCCGCACGAACTTCAAGCACATGTACTGGACGATGGCGCAGCAGCTCGCGCATCACACGGTCGCGGGCTGCAATACGCGCGTGGGCGACCTGATGGGTTCGGGCACGATCAGCGGGCCGACGAAGGATTCGTTCGGCAGCCTGCTCGAACTGACGTGGAACGGCAAGGAGCCGGTTGCGCTGAACGGCGGCGGCAGCCGCGCGTTCATCGAGGACGGCGACGAGCTCACGCTCGCCGGATGGTGCCAGGGTGACGGCTATCGCGTCGGCTTCGGCGCATGTGTCGGCAAGATCCTGCCGGCGTTGAAGGCGTAACGCGCAACGTAGCGCGTCCGTGAGCACGACGGCCCGCATTGCGCGGGCCGTCGTCGTTTATGCAGTGTGATCGGCGTATCCGTCGCCGGGCGGCGCGTTTTGGTGTGCTCGCGCGCCGGCATCAGACCGCGCGTTGCAACGCGGCGCGGCGCTCCCACAGCGCGGCCGCGACGAACGCTGCGACGCAGGCGACCAGCACGCCGACCAGCGCGTTGCTGCCCACTTGTTCCATCAACGCGCCGGCGACCAGCGGGCCGCCGAAGCTCGCGACGCTCCACGATGCCGACACGAGCGAGCTCGCGGTGACGAGCGCCGCACCGCGGAAGCGTTCGCCGCACGCGACGAGCGACAGCGTGTAGATGCTGCCGGCCGCCGCGCCGAGCACGAACAGCAGCGGCCAGCAGAGCCACGGATTGGCGATCACGAACGGCAGCAGCGGCAGGCCGGCGAGCACGATCCAGCCCGCGCCGAGGTGCACGCGTTCGCGGCCGAGCTTGTCCGCGAGCCAGCCGATCGGGAACTGCATCGCGGTATCGCCGAACAGCATGATCGACGCGAGCAGCACGGCGGTGGCGCTCGCGACGCCGTGATCCATCGCGTAGAGCGGCAGCAGCGACAGTGCGAGCGTATCGAACAGCGCGAAGAAGCCGGTGCCGATGATCAGCGCGGGCATGCGCGGCAGGATGTCGAGCCAGCGGCCGTGCGCTTCGTGATGCGCGTCGTCGCCGGCGAGCGGCGCGCGCCGGATCGTCGCGAGCGTCGGCAGCGCGAGCAGGAACAGCGCGCCGCACAGCGCGAAGCGGATGCTCGTCGCGCCCGCGATCTGGCTGACGAGCACCGGGCCCGCCATCTGGAACAGCGTGAAGTTGGTCGCGTAGATCGCGACGACACGGCCGCGCGTCGAATCGTCGGCGAGCTGGTTGACCCACGCCTCGCCGATCGTGAACAGCAGCATCAGCGCGGCGCCGCACAACACGCGCAGCGCGCCCCACAGGATCAGGTTCGACGTGAACTGCATCAGCGCGGTAGCTGCCGCGAGCAGCACGACCGACACGACGATCGCGCGGCGCGAGCCGATGTGTCGCGCAAGCGCGGTGACGAACGGGACGATCGCGAGGCCGCCGAGCGCCTGCGCGGCCGTCAGCATGCCGACCACGTTGGTGCCGTGTCCGGCCTCGGTCAGCGCGAGTGCGGTGAGCGGCAGCGTGGCGCCGGTGCCGAGACCGACGACCGCGACGCTCAGAATGAGTGCGAGGAAATCGCGATTAAGAATGGCTTTCATCGGCGGGGATGCTACACCGCGGACCTTGAAAGGTCCATGAAGGCCATCAGCTTCGAGTGGAGTTGTGTACGCAACGATTTCGACAGGGTTGCGTTACACGTACTCGGTCGGCACGGATACCGGTCGGCGTTCGAGCGACGCCGACCACAGCGTGAGCGCGAGCGCCGCGACAGCCATCGCAACGCCGACCCACGGCAGGTTCACGAGCGATACGCCAGAGCCGATCGCCATCCCGCCGAGCCACGCACCGGTCGCGTTGCCGAGGTTGAACGCGCCCTGGTTCAGTGTTGACGCGAGGTTCGGCGCGTCGCTGGCACGGTCGACGATCAGGATCTGCAGCGGCGGCACGATCGCGAACGCGAGGATGCCCCACACGAAGATCGTCGCGAGCGCGGCGAACGGCAGGTGCATCGTGCCCGCGAACAGCGCGAGGATCACGCCGATCAGCGCGAGCGTCGCGATCAGCGACGGCATCCGGCGCCAGTCGGCGAGCTTGCCGCCGAGCGTGCCGCCCACCGTCAGCCCGAGGCCGAACAGCAGCAGCACGTAAGTGACCTGGCGCGGCGAGAAGCCCGTCACGTCTTCGAGGATCGGCGTGATGTACGTGAACACGCTGAACAGGCTGGCCGATGCGAGCACGCTGATGCCGAGCACCATCAGCACCTGCGGATGTTTCAGCACGCTGAATTCGCGCGTGATGCTGGTGTCGGGCATGGCCAGGTTCTTCGGCAGGCAGACGGCGAGCGCGGCGGCTGCAGCGATGCCGATACCGGTGACGGCCCAGAACGTCGCGCGCCAGCCGTATGCCTGGCCGAGCGCGGTGCCGAGCGGCACGCCGAGCACGTTCGCGAGGGTGAGACCGGTGAACATCAGCGCGATCGCCTGCGCGCGACGGTTCGGCGCGACCAGGTTGCTCGCGACCACCGAGCCGATCCCGAAGAACGCGCCGTGGCAGAACGCGGTGACGACGCGCGCGGCCATCAGCACCGCGTAGCCCGGTGCGATCGCGCAGAACAGGTTGCCGGCGATGAACAGCCCGATCAGGCCCATCAGCGCGCGCTTGCGCGGCATCTTCGCGGTGACGATCGCGAGGATCGGTGCACCGATCGTCACGCCGAGCGCATAGCCCGACACGAGCATGCCGGCGGCCGGGATCGACACGCCGAGGTCGCGCGCGACATTGGGCAGCAGCCCCATGATCACGAACTCGGTGGTACCGATTCCAAATGCGGCGACGGCGAGGGCGAAAAGAGGTAAGGGCATCGCGGTAGGCTCGGGAAAAGCCGCCGCTCGGGCTGGCGCAGGATGCGCGGGGCGGGCGGACGGTAAGGCGAACGACAGCCGCGATTCTACTTCAGTGAAAACCCCTATGCTTGGGGCCAAAACGGTTGTTGCCGGCGTGCGACGGGGGAGCGTGCGTGAAGCTCACACTGTGGGATTCGGCGGGGTTTGCGGCGCTGAATGTGTTGGGGGTGGAACGGTGGTGGCGGCGAGGTGCGCGTCAGGCGATGCGTTCGGGGGAGCCGTCGACGCTTGCGGCCGATGAGATTGCCGCGGCGGCGCCCGTTTCCGATGCCACGTCCGCGCGCGACGGCGGCGAGCCGGCGGCATCGATCGCGGCCGGATCGTCCCAGCCGTTTTCGAACAGGCACGCCTCGATCGGCATCCGCGCCGCCCAGCGCTCCTGCTCGAGCATCGGCTTCGCGTAAAACGCGTCGACGTGCCCGATGCACAGCACGGCGATCGGTTTCGCGCCGTCGGGCATTCGCAGCAGCGCGCGCAGCGCATCGACGTCGAACAGCGAGACCCAGCCCATCCCGAGCCCCTCGGCACGGGCCGCGAGCCACATGTTCTGGATCGCGCACGCGGCGGACGCGAGATCCATCTCCGGCAATGTGCGGCGGCCGAACACGTGGCGCTCGCGGCCGTCGGCGAGCGCGACGACCAGCAGCTCGCCGCATTCGCGCACGCCTTCGACCTTCAGCCGCATGAATTCGTCCTGGCGCTCGCCGAGCGCGTCGGCGGTCGCGCAGCGCTCGGCCTCGACCAGCGCGTGGATCGCGGTGCGCAGCGCCGGATCGGTGATGCGGATGAAGCGCCACGGCTGCATGAAGCCGACGCTCGGCGCGTGATGCGCCGCGCGCAGCAGGCGCGCGAGCACGGCAGGATCGACGGGCGCCGGCGTGAAGTGACGCATGTCGCGCCGTTCGAAAATGGCGCGGTAGACGGCGGCGATGTCGGAGTCGTCGAAACGCATGGGCGGCACAGGCAGGGGATGACGTCGGCGCAACGATATCAGACCGCGCGCGCGCCGCGTTACATCATTCGAAACAAAGTGCGGAATTGTTGATGCAAAAGATCGTGTTTTCAGCGGTGGCAAAAAGCAAACGATTGCGGCATCGCTTTCAACCAAGAAATGAGCCGGTTTCGTCGATTTCTCAGCGATTCGCGGTCACGACGTTCTGCGGCGTGCCCGCATGCCAGGCCTCGATGTTCAACAAGGTGGTGTGCGCGATCTCGGCGAGCGCCTCGCGCGTGAAGAACGCCTGGTGCGACGTGACGATCACGTTCGGGAACGTCAGCAGGCGCGCGAGCACGTCGTCCTGCAGCGGCAGGTCGGAGTGATCCTCGAAGAAGAGCCCGCTTTCCTCTTCGTACACGTCGAGCCCGAGATGGCCGAGCTGGCCGCTCTTGAGCGCGTCGACCAGCGCCTGCGCATCGACGAGGCCGCCGCGCCCGGTGTTGATCAGCATCGCGCCGTGCTTCATCCGCGCGAGCGTCCGCTCGTTGATCAGATGGTGCGTCGACGGCAGCAGCGGGCAGTGCAGGCTGACGATGTCGGCGTGGTGCAGCAACTCGTCGAGCGCGACATAGCGCGCGCCGAACGCGATCAGCTCGTCGTTGTACGGCGGCACCGAGTGCGCGAGCACATGCATCCCGAAGCCCATCATGATCTTCGCGAACACGCTGCCGATGATGCCGGTGCCGATCACGCCGACGGTCTTGCCGTGCAGGTCGAAGCCGAGCAGGCCGTTCAGCGAGAAATCGCCTTCGCGGGTGCGCGCGACGGCGCGCGGCAGGCGGCGGTTGAGCGCGAGGATCAGCGCGACCGCGTGCTCGGCAACCGCGTGCGGTGAATAGGCGGGCACGCGCACGACCGTGATGCCGAGCCGCTCGGCGGCGGCCAGGTCGACGTGGTTGAAGCCCGCCGAGCGCAGCGCGATCAGGCGCGTGCCGCCGTCCGCCAGCCGTTCGAGCACGGCCGCGTCGACGGTGTCGTTGACGAACGGGCAGACGACGTCATAGCCATGCGCGAGGATCGCGGTTTCCGCGTCGAGGTGCGACGGCTGGAAGTGCAGCCGATAGCCGAACTGCCGGTTGGCGGCAGCAAACGAATCGTCGTCGTACTGCCGGCTGCTGAACAGGATCACGCGCACGCTGCACCTCCGAAGGCTGACGCGCGCAGTTTACTGCAGCCCCGTGACGATGTCGGAGCGGTCGGGCCCACGCGACGGCCGCAGGAAGCCGTAGTCGGTGCGTTCGCGGGCCGGCTGTGCGCTGAAGTGATCGAGCGCGTGCTCGACGAAGCTGCGCGTGCGGGCCGGCACGTACTGGCGGTTCGGGTAGACGAGCGACAGCTGCGTGTCGGGATCGTCGATCCGGTAGCCGGCCATCAGCCGCACGAGCGTGCCGCTGGCGAGCGCGCTGGCGACGCACGGCTCGGGCAGCACCGCGATGCCCGCGCCGGCCACCGCGGCCGCGTGGACGAGCGCGAGCTGGTTGACCGTGCAGGCCGGGCGCACCGTGACGGAATGCGCGACGCCGTCGAGGCCGACCAGTTGCCAGGCGGGCGCATGCTGATGCGGCGCGAGCGTGACCCAGTCGTGGCCCGGCAGGTCGTCGGGCAGGCGCGGCTCGCCGCGTCGCTCGAGATAGGCCGGCGCCGCGACCGCGACGAACGGGTTCGGTGCGAGCGCGTGGCCGATCAGCGTCGGGTTGCCGTCGAGCCGGGTGCCCGTGACGATGCCGACGTCGTAACCCGAATCGAGCACGTCGAGCGGCCCCTCGGCGACGGTCAGCTGCACGCGCAACTCCGGGTAGCGGTGCCGGAAGCTGCTGACGAGCGGTGTCAGCGCGAGCGGCGACAGCAGGCCCGACGCGACGACGCGCAGCGTGCCGGCCGGTTCGCGCACGGCATGCGCGACGGACGATTCGAGGTGATCGAATTCCTCGAGCAGCGCCCGGCACCCGTCGAGGTAGCGCACGCCGGCCTCGGTGAGCGACAGGTTCCGCGTGGTGCGGTGGATCAGCCGGGTGTTCAGGTGGCCCTCGAGCATCGCGATCGAACGCGTGACGAGTGCATTGGACACGCCGAGATGGTGCGCCGCGCGCCGGAAGCTTTGCTGCTCGGCGACGCAGACGAATACACGCATGGTCTGAATCTGGTTCATGGCTTGCGTATTTCTGGCCCGGTTGATTGATTATGGTTGTGGTTTTAAGCCGCGCAACCTCGAAAGCGCATCGCACGGCCCCCAGTTTTTCCATCGTATCGAAAAATCGCTTTTTTCGATTCCGCAGACGATTGTTCAATACAGAAGCGATATCCGTCAACCTGAGAAAAGGGGCGGGTTGCGGAAAATCTAAATCAGGGGTAACGGGTTAAACGTTGTGCTGTCTCGCATGCCTGCCGTTCAAAGGCGGTATGGTATTCCGGCAAGTATGGGTTGGGTGAATATTTCTTATGTTAATCAATAGCTTGTGAACTATTCTGGTGGGCTTGTTTTGGTATTGAAGGGAAGCGTACCCCAATACATGCCGAAATAATGGATGTTTTCTGGGCGGTGCGAAGGTTTTGCGTATCGGATTCCGCGTGGCGATTTTTAGCACGGATCAAGCCTATTTCGTTCGATACAGAAGTCGAGCTGAAGCGGCGATGTTGGCGAATCGCGGTGTTATTGACGAAGTAAATCGTGCGCTTGACGCACGAGTGGAACCGTTTCACCACCTGGCCGGCAATCCTTTTTCAATCCGGATGACTGGCGTGCGGGCCGCGCACGGCCGGCTGGCCCGGTCTGGCGACCGGGCCACCGTCGCGCTGTCCGGTCGCGCGTGCCTCTTGCGCGAGGCGGCGGAACGCGGAATGATCGATCAGTTCGCCATGCAGCGCGGCGGCCGTCCGTGCACTTCCTTTCCTCACCTTTTACCAGCCATGTCCATCGATTACTCGCCGATTCCCTGTCCCGTCGTCGTGCCGCTCGACGCGATCCTGCCCGAAGAACCGCTGCTGATGATGGGAGCCGGCCCGGTTCCGATCCCGGCCGCCGTCGCGAAGGCGAACACGGTCGTGATCAACCACCTCGGCGCGACGATGGCGAAGATCATCGAGCAGGTGAAGGAGATGGCGCGCTACGTGTTCCAGACCCGCACGAAGTGGGTGCTCGGCGTCGCGGGCCCCGGTTCGGCCGCGATGGAAATGGCGATCTCGAACCTCGCATGGCGCGGGACGCGCGTGCTGTCGATCCGCAACGGCTTCTTCAGCGCGCGGATGGCCGAGATGGCCACACGTGTCGGCGCCGACGTCGCGACGCTCGAAGTGGCCGACCGTGCGGTCGCCAGCCTCGACGAGATCGCGGACGCGATCGCGCGCGAGCGGCCCGAGATCGTCACGATCGTGCAGGGCGAGACGTCGAACACCGTATGGAACCGCGACTTGCGCGACATCGCGGCGCTCGCGAAGGCGGCCGGCGCGCTGGTCGTGGTCGACGCGGTGTGCACGCTGTCGACGATGCCGCTCGAGATGGATGCGTGGGGCATCGACGCGGTGATCACCGGCGGCCAGAAGGGGCTGTCGTCGATTCCGGGCGTATCGCTGATCGCGTTCTCCGACGCCGCGTGGAACCGCATGAAACAGCGCCCCGAGCCGAACGCGCACTGGTGCCTCGACATGGCGCTCGCGGAGAATTTCTGGCACAACGCCGGCTACCACTACACGGCGCCCGTGTCGGGCGTGCTCGCGCTGCACGAAGCGCTGCGGCTCGTCTGCGCGGAAACGCTCGAAAGCCGCTTCGCGCGCCACCTGCGCTGCTCGCTCGCGCTGCAGGCGGGCGTGGAGTCGATGGGGCTCAAGCTCTATGCGCCGAAGGACTGCCGGCTCAATTCAGTGGTCGGGATCGAGACGCCGGAAGGGCTCACGCCGGGGATGGTCTGCGGCCATATCTCGAAGCAGTACCAGGTCGAGATTTCGGGCTCGTTCGGCTTGCCGATCGTACGGATCGGGCAGATGGGCGAGCAGTGTCGCGAGCACAACCTGTTCCGCACGCTGCATGCGTTCGGCCGCACGATGGTCGACCTGAAGGTGCCGGTCGACCTGCCGGCCGGCGTCGCGGCGCTCGAACAGGAACTGTCGCGGCGCGGCGCGTAAGCGGGAAAACGAGGAAAGGGGCCGCGCTCAGCGGCCCTGCATTGCGCGCCGGTACGTATTCGGCGTCGTGCCGTGCGCGTCGCGGAAGCGATGGCTGAAATGGCCGGCGTTCGCGTAGCCGCAGTCGGCCGCGATCTGCGCGAGCGGCAGCGCCGTCGTGCGCAGCAGCTCGCGTGCTCGCGCCAGCCGTTGCTCGGCCACCCACGCGTGCGGCGCACGGCCGAACGACAGCCGGAACATCCGCGAGAAGTGGTACTCGGACAGCGCGGCCACGTCGGCGAGTTCGCCGAGCGTCAGCGGTTGCGTCAGGTACGTGTCGATGTAGTCGCGCACGCGGCGCCGCACGGCCGGCGCGAGCCCGCCGCGGAACGACGTGTCGGTGCGGGTCGTGCTCTGCCCGCGCAGCAGCAGGCTCAGCACCTCGTGCGCGGTCTCGTTCACGCGCAGCCGTTCGTCGGCATCGTCCCAGCCATCCAGCGCGAGCGAGCGCAGCAGCGCGGCGACGCGCGCATCCTCGAAATAGGTGCGGTCGGCGAGCTTCAGCTCGCGCGGCTCGCGGTCGAGTTCGCGGATTGCGCGCTGCGTGAAGTGCTCGGGCAGGAAATACAGGTGGATGAAGTGCATCTCGCCGCGCACCCACCAGCGCGATTCATGGTCGCCCGGCAGCGCGCACAGCAGGCTCGGCGCGCCGTAGCGCGGCACGCGCTGGCGTTCGGTCCGGTAGCCGCCGTCGAGGTAGCACGACAGCGTGTGGTGCCCCGGCTGCTCGTAGACCGTCTCGCTTTCGTCGGTGATCCGCGTCCATTCGGCGATCGCCAGATGGTCGCCGAGCCACGCGAAGCGTTCGAGCGTCGCGTTCGCGTCCGCGAGCGTGCGGCAGACCGACTGCAGGCCGAACGGCAGATCGCCGTCAGTCAGGGCGGCGGGGTGGTCGACGGGGGGCGCGGAGAGGGAGAGGCTCATGATGGGCCGAGTATAAGCGGGCGCGCGGCGGCGCGTGCGGCAGCCCGAAAAAGACCGCAATTCCGGACAATCGGCGCGCGTCGGGCGGGGGCATAGTCGGGATCCGTTTCACCTGCTTTTTGGATCGTTGCCGCCATGAACCTGTCGCTTTATTTCGTCACCGTGCTGATCTGGGGCACCACCTGGATCGCGATCAAGTGGCAGCTCGGCTCCGTGCCGCCGCCCGTGTCGATCGCATGGCGCTTCTGGCTCGCGGCCGCCGTGCTGTTCGCGCTGCTGCGCGTGATGCGCCGGCCGGTGCGCCCGCCGCGCGAAGCGTGGCGCTTTCTCCTGGCGCAGGGCTTCGCGCTGTTCTGCCTGAACTTCCTGTGCTTCTACTATTCGGAACAGGTCGTGCCGAGCGGCCTCGTCGCGGTGATCTTCTCGACCGCGCCGCTGCTGAACTCGATCAACGGCCGGCTGTTCATGGGCCGTCCGCTGCGGCCGTCGGCGATCGCCGGTGCGCTGCTCGGGCTGGCCGGTATCGCGTGCCTGTTCTGGCAGCAGATGGCCGGCCATCTCGACGACCATGCGACGTGGGTGGGGCTCGCGATCGCGTTTGCGGGCACGATGTGCTTCTCGATCGGCAACCTGTTGTCGAGCCGGATGCAGTCGATGGGGCTGCACCCGCTCGTGACCAACGGCTGGGCGATGCTGATCGGCGCGGCGATCCTGACCGTCGGCAGCGTGGTGGCCGGATTGCCGTTCACGCTCGACACGAGCCCGCGCTATCTCGGCGCGCTCGTCTACCTGGCCGTGCCCGGCTCGGTGATCGGCTTTACCGCGTATCTGACCCTCGTCGGCCGGATCGGGCCGGAGCGTGCCGCGTACTGCACGGTGCTGTTCCCGATCGTCGCGCTGGCCGTGTCGACGGTGTTCGAGGGCTACCAGTGGTCGCCGCTCGCGGTGGTCGGGCTGCTGCTGGTGGTGGCCGGCAACCTGGTCGCATTCGACCTGACGCGTAGGTTGTTTCTGCGGGCCGCCTGACCGGCTTGCCCGCCGCCCCGGCCCCGTCCGGATACAAAAACGCCCGCGCGATGCGGGCGTTTTTCATTTGGCGGCTGGCTGCGTGATATCCGCGACCGGCCTCCTTGCAACGAACGGCGCGATCAGGCCGCCGCGCCGCTTCCCTCGACCCGCGCCTGCCGCTGGTACAGCACCATCGACAGCGCGACGCCCACGGCAGCCGCCACCGCCGCGAACAGGAACACCTGCGGATAGCCGAACGCGCCCGCGACATAGCCGGCAAGCGGGCCCGTGATGCCGAGCGACAGGTCGAGGAACACCGAGTACGCGGACAGCGCCGCGCCACGGCTGGCGGGCGGCACGAGCGCGACGGCCTCGACGCCGAGCGCCGGGAAGATCAGTGCGAAGCCGAAGCCGGTCAGCGCGGCGCCGATCAGCGCGACATGCGGCACGGGCGCGAGCCACAGCAGCACGAGGCCCGAGCATTCGAACGCGAACGACACGATCGCGACGCGGAAGCCGCCGTAGGTCTTGATCGTGTTCGCGAACAGCAGGCGCGCACCGATGAACAGCGTACCGAACACGGTCAGCGACAGTGCGGCGTTCGGCCAGTGGCGCGCCGCGTAGTACAGCGTGACGAAGGTCGCGATCGAGCCGAAGCCGGCCGAGCCGAGCGCGAGGCCGAGGCCATGCGGCAGCACGCGCGTGAACACGCTTGCGTACGACATCCGCTCGCCGTGCACGAGCGGCACGGAAGCGATCAGCCGCGCAAGGTAGAAGCCGATTGCGGCCAGCGCGATCACGATCACGCCGATCAGCGCCGGATTCAGCGTATGCGCGATCGCGACGCCGACCGGCGCGCCGAGCGCGAGCGCGCCGTAGGTCGCGATGCCGTTCCACGAGATCACCTTCGCGTTGTGCGTGACGCCGACCCGGCCGATGCCCCACAGGATCGCGCCGGTGCCGCACAGGCTTTCGCCGACGCCGAGCACGAGCCGGCTCGCGACCAGCAGCACGAGGCTCGCGACCGGCCAGTGCGCGAGCAGCAGCGCGACGAGCAGCAGCACACCCGACACGCCGCAACCGACCAGCCCGCGCAGCACCGTCTGCTTCGGCCCGAGCGTATCGGCCAGGCGACCGGCGAGCGGCCGCGACGCGAGCGTCGCGAAATACTGGACGCTGATCGCGCCGCCCGCGACGATCGCGGAAAAGCCGAGGTCGTCATGGACGAAGCCCGGCAGCACCGCGAGCGGCAGGCCGATGGTCAGGTAGCAGATGAACGTGAAGCAGACGACGGACACGATTTGCAGCGTGACCGCGAACCCGCTGCGTGGCGGTGTGGCGGAATCGGTTGACATGGGGTCGGAACGAATGGACGAAACGGACGGAGGACGGCGAAAACGGGAATCGGGATTTTCCCATGGAACCGGTTTTCACGCAGGTACCATTTAGTTAATCGCGACCTGTTTTTGAGGATGACGGACGGTTGCGGGGGCGCAGGGAAGGGGCCGGGAGCGCCGTGTGGAAAGGCCGCGGGGCGGCCCCGGCGCTCATATCGCGGCAGTTATATGGGCCCCATGCGTGATGGGCTATGGGTTGCGGAATTTGATGGTGATAGCGTGCAAACTGTCAGAAAAACGTCGGTCGAGCGCACTGCGCGGGCCGCCTTGCCCCCCATTTGAAGAACCATCGAGACATGAGTGAGCCGATCCGCTTCTACCATCGTCACGCGATCCGCGAAGTCAGCGGCGCGGACGTTACCCGCACCGTGCTGCAATACCTGCGCGAGGACGCGCATTGCACCGGCACCAAGGAAGGCTGCGCGGAAGGCGACTGCGGCGCGTGCACGGTCGTCGTCGGCGAGCTGACCGACGCCGGCGCGGTCGAGTTCAAGGCCGTCAACGCATGCATCCAGTTCCTGCCGACGCTGGACGGCAAGGCGCTGCTCACGGTCGAGGACCTGCGTCAGCCGGACGGCGCGCTCCATCCGGTGCAGCAGGCGATGGTCGACTGCCACGGTTCGCAATGCGGGTTCTGCACGCCCGGCTTCGTGATGTCGATGTGGGCGCTGTACGAGAAGCACGGCCACGAAGGTTGCGGCAGCGCCGGCACGTGCGCGAAGGCGAAGGACGTGCCGACGCGCACCGAGATCGCCGATGCGCTGACCGGCAACCTGTGCCGCTGCACCGGCTATCGCCCGATCGTCGATGCGGCCGTGCAGATGTTCGATGCGCCCGCACCGTCGGCGCCGGTCGACACCGCCGCGCTGGCCCGCACGCTCGCGTCGCTCAAGCGCGACGATACGTTCGACTACACGACGATCAACGGCGCGCGCTTCGCGGCGCCGCGCACGCTCGACGCACTGGCCGCGCTGAAGGTCGAGCGGCCCGACGCGCGCATTCTCGCGGGCAGCACCGACATCGGCCTGTGGGTCACCAAGCAGATGCGCCGGCTCGACGACCTGATCTACGTCGGCCAGATCGCCGAACTGCAGCGCCTCGCCGAGCGTGGCGACTGGATCGAGATCGGCGCGGGCGTGACGGTCGAAAAGGCGTACGCGGCGCTGGCCGGCCAGTATCCGGAACTGACCGAGATGTGGAAGCGCTTCGCGTCGCTGCCGATCCGCAACGCGGGCACGATCGGCGGCAACGTCGCGAACGGCTCGCCGATCGGCGATTCGATGCCGGGCCTGATCGCGCTCGGCGCGCGCGTGGTGCTGCGCGGCGGCGACACGGTGCGCGAGCTGCCGCTCGAGGCGCTGTACACGGGGTACCAGCAGAAGGACATGGCGCCGCACGAATTCGTCATCGGCCTGAAGGTGCCGACCCGCACCGGCGCGCGCGAGAAGCTGCAGTTCCGCACGTACAAGCTGTCGAAGCGGTTCGACTCCGACATCTCGGCCGTGTGCGCGGCGTTCGCGTTCATCGCGGACGGCGACACGATCCGCGAGCCGCGCATCGCGTTCGGCGGGATGGCCGCGACGCCGAAGCGTGCAACGCACACGGAAGCCGTGCTCGACGGCGCGCAGTGGCACGAAGCCACCGCGCAGGCCGCGATGCAGGCGCTCGAGCGCGACTACCAGCCGCTGTCCGACATGCGTGCGACGAGCACGTACCGCCTCGATACCGCGAAGAACCTGATGTACCGATTCTGGCTGGAGACGCGCCCGCACGACCCGCTGCCGCCGCAAGCCCTGAATGTGCGTGAAGTGGCCGCCGAACTCGGCACCGACGCGGCGCGCGTCTGAAGACGGAGAACACCGAACATGAACCAGCAAGCAGAGCCGTTCCTGAGCACCCTCGACCCGCAAGCCGACGCGGCGCAGGTCCACGTATCGCGCGCGCACGAATCCGCGCACCTGCACGTCAGCGGGCGTGCCACCTACACCGACGACATCCCGGTCGTCGCGGGCACGCTGCACGCGGCGCTCGGCCTGTCGGCGAAACCGCACGCGAAGATCGTGTCGATGAACTTCGACGCGGTGCGCGCGACGCCGGGCGTGGTCGCCGTGTTCACGGCCGACGACATCCCGGGCGTCAACGATTGCGGCCCGATCATCCACGACGACCCGGTGCTCGCGAAGGGCATCGTGCAGTTCGTCGGCCAGCCGATGTTCATCGTCGTCGCGACGTCGCATGAAACCGCGCGGCTCGCCGCGCGCCGCGCGCAGGTCGACTACGAGGAGCTGCCGGCGATCCTCACCGCGCAGGAAGCGCGCGCGGCGGAAACCTACGTGATCCCGCCGCTGAAGCTCGCGCGCGGCGATGCGGCCGCGCGGCTCGCCGTCGCGCCGCACCGCGAGTCGGGCGAAATGCTGCTCGGCGGCCAGGAGCAGTTCTACCTCGAAGGGCAGATCGCGTACGCGGTGCCGAAGGACGACGACGGGATGCACGTGTACTGCTCGACGCAGCACCCGAGCGAGATGCAGCACCTCGTCGCGCACGTGCTCGGCGTCGCGTCGCACAACGTGCTCGTCGAATGCCGCCGGATGGGCGGCGGGTTCGGCGGCAAGGAATCGCAGTCGGGCCTGTTCGCCTGCTGCGCGGCGCTCGCGGCGTGGAAGCTGCTGTGCCCGGTGAAGCTGCGTCCGGACCGCGACGACGACATGATGATCACCGGCAAGCGGCACGACTTCCATTACCGCTTCGACGTCGGCTACGACGACGACGGCCGTATCGACGGCGTGGCGCTCGACATGACGTCGCGCTGCGGCTTCTCGGCCGACCTGTCGGGCCCGGTGATGACGCGCGCGGTGTGCCACTTCGACAACGCGTACTGGCTGGGCGACGTCGATATCGCCGGCTACTGCGGCAAGACCAACACGCAGTCGAACACTGCGTTCCGCGGCTTCGGCGGCCCGCAGGGTGCGTTCGCGATCGAGTACATCCTCGACGACGTCGCGCGTTCGCTCGATCGCGATCCGCTCGACGTCCGCTACGCGAATCTGTACGGCAAGACCGAACGCAACGTCACGCCGTACGGGCAGACGGTCGAGGACAACGTGCTGCAGGAGCTGCTCGGCGAACTCGAAACGACGAGCGACTACCGCGCGCGGCGCGCGGGCGTGCGCGAATTCAACGCACGCAACACGGTGCTGAAGAAGGGCATCGCGATCACGCCGGTGAAGTTCGGCATTGCGTTCAACGTCACGCACTTCAACCAGGCCGGCGCGCTGGTGCACATCTACACCGACGGTTCGGTGCTCGTGAACCACGGCGGCACGGAGATGGGGCAGGGGCTCAACACGAAGGTCGCGCAGGTCGTCGCGCACGAGCTCGGCATCCGCTTCGGCCGGATCCGCGTGACGGCGACCGACACCAGCAAGGTTGCGAACACGTCCGCGACGGCGGCGTCGACGGGCTCGGACCTGAACGGCAAGGCCGCGCAGGATGCGGCGCGCCAGCTGCGCGAACGGCTCGCGGTGTTCGCGGCGAAGCAGTTCGGCGACGGCAAGGTCGATGCGGCCGACGTGAAGTTCGGCAACGACTTCGTGTCGGTCGGCGGCCACAATGTGCCGTTCGGCGAAGTGATCGCGAAGGCGTATCTCGCGCGCGTGCAGCTGTGGTCCGATGGTTTCTACGCGACGCCGAAGCTGTACTGGGATCAGTCGAAGCTGCAGGGCCGGCCGTTCTACTACTACTCGTACGGCGCGGCCGTGTCGGAAGTCGTGATCGACACGCTGACGGGCGAGATGCGCACGCTGCGCGTCGATGCGCTGCACGACGTGGGCGCGTCGCTGAACCCGGCGCTCGACATCGGCCAGGTCGAAGGCGCGTTCATCCAGGGGATGGGCTGGCTCACGACCGAGGAGCTGTGGTGGAACAAGGGCGGCAAGCTGATGACGCATGCACCGTCCACGTACAAGATCCCGACGGTGAACGACACGCCGCCCGAATTCAACGTGCTGCTGTTCAAGAACCGCAACGTCGAGGACAGCATCCACCGTTCGAAGGCCGTCGGCGAGCCGCCGCTGCTGCTGCCGTTCTCGGTGTTCTTCGCGGTGCGCGATGCGGTCGCTGCGGTCGGCGACTACAAGGTGAATCCGCCGCTCGATGCGCCGGCTACCGGCGAGTCGATCCTGCGTGCGGTCAGCGCGGTGCGTGCGGCGAAGGCAGGCTGAGATGAAACGGCCCCCGCGCTCACTTCGTTCACTGTCTACGGGAGTTGGCGCTTCAGCGCTTGCTCCTGTCCCATGCACGGCTCCCCCCGAGGGGGCGGTCAGCCTCCACGGGGCTGACCGGCGGAGACTGACATGAACGGCCCCGCACGCTCGCTCCGCACCGCGTCGCTCCCTGCGTTGGCGCAGGGCACCGGCCAGCGCAACCGTGCGACCGGCACGCCGGCGCCGATGCACATCGTGCTGTTCGGCGCCGGGCACGTCGGTCACGCGCTCGTTACGCTGCTCGGCGCGCTGCCGTGCGTCGTGCAGTGGGTCGACACGCGCGACGAGCTGTTCCCGGACGAATGTCCGCCGAACGTGCAGCCGGAGCCGACCGACACGCCGGAGGCCGTCGTCGACGCGGCGCCGCCCGGCGCGTACTTCCTCGTGATGACGCACAACCACGCGCTCGACTTCTCGCTCGCCGCGCAGATCATGCGGCGGCGCGACTACGCGTACTTCGGGATGATCGGCTCGCGTACCAAGCGCGTGAAGTTCGAGCGCCGGCTTGCGGCGCGCGGCGTCGATCCGGCGCGGCTCGTGGAGATGGTGTGCCCGATCGGTGTCGCGGGCATCGTCGACAAGGCGCCGGGTGCGATCGCGGTGGCCGTATGCGCGGAGCTGCTGCAGGCGCGCTCGGGCATGCCGGTGGCCGACGCGAAGGCCGCGGCATCGGGGCGCGCGCGCGACGACGTGTCCTGCGCGCGGTAGCCCCGAGCGGTCAGCGCAGGGCCGCGCGATTTTGCATACACTGCACGACGACGCGCGGCACCGGGCCGCGCCTTACCGTGCACGCACCATGTCCGATTACCAGGTTTATCTCGACACGCTCGATGCGAGCCTTGTCGCCATCGAGCGCTGGCTGTCCGGCGTCGATACCGCGCCCGAGGCGCTCGATACGCTGCTCGCCGCGTTTTCCGCCGAATTCACGATGATCCTGACCGACGGCCGCGAGGTCGACCGTGACGGTACGCGCGCGCTGTTCGCGAAGCTCGCCGGCGCGAAGCCGGGGCTGCGCATCACGCTGTCGGACACCCGCGTGCTCGCGGCCGATGCGTCGCATGTGACCGTCACCTATCTCGAAGCGCAGCACGCGGCCTCGGGCGAACTTCCCGCGCGCCGTGCAACCGCTGTGTTCGAGCGCGACGCGGCGGGCGTCGTGCGCTGGACCCATCTGCAGGAAACCTTCTGCACGGCCTGAGCGGCAGCGCCCCGTGTTGTGCCGCGGCTCAGCGCTTGCGGCTGCGGGGCACCGTCAACTCGTCGGACACGCTCTGCATCAGCGCGCACAGCCACGCGATGTCGGTCGGGCGGTCGGGCTGCGGATGCGTGAGCAGGTAGCTCTTGATGCGCGGGAACGGCACGGGCGGCGTGACGACCACGAGCGGCAGCAGCTGTGCGTAGTGCGTCGCGAAGCGGCGCGTCGTCGTGAAGATCAGGTCCGACTGCAGCAGCACCTGCGGCACGATCCCGAAGTACGGCAGCGTCGTCACGATGCGTCGCGTGAGGCGTGCGCGTGCGAGGCCGATCTCGATCGCGTTGCGCTTGTCGCCGGTGTACGGTGTCGGCGCGACGTGCGCGGCCGATGCGTACGCTTCGCGCGTGAGCGGCACGCGCGCGAGCGGGTGCGCATCGCGCATCAGGCACACGATCGTGTCGGAGAACAGGTCCTGGCGCGCGAACTGCGGGTCGGGCTTCGGCCAGTTGCCGATCACGAGATCGAGCGCGCCCGATTCGAGCGCGCCCGCGTGATCGAGTGCGGGATTCAGCGAATCGATTTCCAGATGGGCATGCGGCGCCGCGTCGCGAAAACGCTCGATCAGCGTCGGCATGAAGAAATCGTTCAGGTAATCGGGTGCGGCGACGCGGAACGTGCGCCGTGCGGACGACGGATCGAAGTCGCCGTGCGGCGTCGCGATAAAGTCGACCTCGCGCAGCGCGCGCTGCGCGGCTTCGAGCAGCGACGCGCCGTATTCGGTCGGCACCATTCCGGATTTGCCGCGCACGAGGATCGGGTCGTTCAGCGTCTCGCGCAGCTTGCGCAGCGCGGTGCTGATCGCGGGCTGGGTCTGGTTCAGCCGCAGCGCGGCCTGCGTGACGCTGCGCTCGAGCAGCAGCGTGCGCAACACGCGCACGAGCCAGATATCGAGCGAGGCGGTACGGTCGTCTTCTTCCATCGTAGGGGGTGATTCGGGGGAAGCGTAACCTTACCGCAGCCGCGCGTTGGCGTGCGTGATACCGGCCATCACAGCCGGCCCTTCGGCAGCGTGCTGATCCGCTTGACCTCGCGCGATTCGAGCCAGTTCGGCGTGCGCGCGCAGTACAGCACCATCGGCAGCGCGTCCTCACCCCAGAACAGCTGCTGGTTCATCCAGAACGTCGGCACGCCGAACACGCCGAGCGCGATCGCATCGGCATTGTTGCGGGCCAGTTGCGCGGTGGTCTCCTCGAATTCGATCAGCTCGTCGCCATGACCGACGCCGACGCGCTCGCACAGTGCCGCGAAGCCTTCCGGTGTCGACGGATCGTTGCCGTCGCGCCAGATGAAGCGGAATATCTCCCGCACGGTCGCGATATCGGCGCGCAGCGCGATCGCGAGGCGCAGCAGCTTGTCCGATTCGAACGGGTGCGCGGGCGGCATCTTGAAACGGATGCCGAGCTGCTCCGCGCGGAACAGCGCGTGACGGTACGTGAACACGCGCTTGGCCGGCACGTCGGCGCCGGAGCGCTGCCCCCAGTGACGCTGCAGGTCGGGCAGCGACACGGCGACGGGTTCGAACGGCACGTCGGGCCACTTGTCATGCTGTTCGAGGAGCAGGTAGGAGAACGGCGACACGAAGTCGAAGAACCAGGCAGGCTGGGCGGTATCGAGGCCGGTTGTCATGTCGATCTCCAGTGGGTGGGGCGTGCGGCGCCTGGCGGCGGCCTCCATGTTACGCGGCGGCACGCGCATGCGGCAATGATCGCGGATCGTCCGCTCACGCGGAACCGGGAGTCGCCCGAGGGGGATCGCCGGCCGGCGGCGCGGCTTCGGCACTTGCCTGCGGCGGGCCACCGGCGCCCGGCGGGCTGGCCGGCGTGTCCTGGTCGTGCGCGGTGAGCCGTTCGCGCACGAAGCCGATGTGCTCGCGCAGCACGTAGAACTGCCCGGCATAAGCCAGCGGCATCTTCATCCGGTTCACGGCTTCCTCGATGTCGTCGAGCTCGTCGAGCAACTGCACGCGCTCCTCGGCCGTGTGCTCGCCGAGCGCGCTGCGCTCGAGCGCGATCAGCGCACCGTACCAGCGATAGATGCGCGAGCGCACGCGCCAGCCGTACAGCGACGGCACGAGCCGCAGCCCGGGGATCAGCACGACGATCAGCGGCACGACCACGACGAGCAGCCGGTCGACGAGGCTCGCGACCCAGAACGGTAGCCGCCGGTACAGGAAGGTCTTCCCTGATTTGTAGTAGCGCGCGGCGTCGTCGGAGAGCTGGAAGCCGCGCGTGACGGGCGACGGGAATTCGCCCGCGTGCTGCAGGATCGTGGCGTGGCCGTGCACCTCGCGCGCGGCCTCGATCAGCAGGTCGGACAGTGCAGGGTGCAGCGAATCGCGCGCGACGAGTTCGATGGTCGGCGCAACCGTGTGGATGTCGGCGGGCGGGAGATTCCGACCGAGATCGTAGACGCCCATCGGCAGCGTGATCGCGGTCAGGTACGGAAAGCGCCGCGCGTACGCTTCCGCCTGCGTGAACGAATACACGTGCACGCCCGGCGCGCGGAACAGCTTCGCCATCACCGGGATCTGCGTCGAGTCGCCGGACAGGAAGGCCGCGTCGATCTTGCCGTCGAGCAGCGCGGCGGCCGCGTCCTCGCCGGCGGTCGGCAGCAGTTCGGTCGTGCCGCCCGGCACGATGCCGTTCATCTTCAGCAGCGCGAGGCTCAGCTCGCGCGCGCCGCTGCCTTCCGCGCCGAGCGCGAGCCGCTTGCCCTTGAAGTCGGACAGGCGCGCGACGACCGGGCCGCGATACATGATCGCGAGCGGCACGTAGCCGATGCTGCCGAGCGACACGAGGTGTTCGTCGCGCTCCTTCGGGCCGATGCCGCTCTGCACGAAGCCGACGTCGACCGGCGCGTTCGGGTTCGACAGCCGCGCGAGGTTCTGGGCGGACCCTTCGGATGACTGGACGTCGAGCGTGACGCCGTTCTTCGCCAGGATCGTCTTGTATTTCTGCGCGGCGTTCCAGTAGGTGCTGCCGGGCGGTCCGGACGAGATCACGAGCGTGGACGGCGGTGCCGGCTGGATCAGCTTGACCGCGAGCCAGACGGCCGCGGCGGCGAGCAGCACGGTGGGGCCGATCGACAGCGCAAGGTCGCGCCACGACACCGCGACGAAGCGGGCGAGGATGCGGCGAGGCGGGCGAGGGCGGGCTGGCTTCATGGGGGCGGCGGATGACGCTGGCGTGACGTATCGGTGACGGTCGGTTGTCATGGACGATGCCGATGCTCGCGGCGATGGTACCCGGTTTCGCCATGGGTGCGCGAGTGGGGCGGCCTGGCGCGGCCCGGCGGCGACAGTGGCGGGCGGCCCCGCGTCAAAAGCTTTGCGCTTCCGCGGGCGCTGGATTACATTGTGCGACGCAGCCGCGCCCGATTTGCGCGCGACCCGGCACGCAACAGACCGGGCGCGTCCGGCCGGCGGCTGTCCGGCCCGGCCGGCCCGCTTTCGCGTGCGCCGACCGCCAGCCCGCCTTGCCTCTCTCGTATCGCCGTGGAAAACACCGGCTGTCCCGCCCGTTCGCGCGCGGGCCGGCTGTTTTTGGGGGTAATCGGCCGTACTGTGCACGGCCGTTCCGGAGTGATAAGGAGATAGCATGAAGTCGATCGTGTTGAGAGCGTTGGGCGTCGCCGCCGTGGCGGCCTGTCTGTCGGGCAGCGTGTATGCGCAGTCGAGCGATGCCGCGGCAACGGAAGCGCCCGCGGCCGCGACCAGCGCGCCGAAGGCCGCCGCGAAAACCGCGAAGAAGGCGAACCGCAAGCTCGGCTACGCGGTGCGCAAGGCGATTTCGAAAGAAGCCGGCGTGAATGTGTCGAACCTCGTCGTGCGCTCGAAGGGTGGCGCGATCACGCTGGAAGGCACGATGCCGGCCCAGGATCAGATCGACAAGGCCGAAGCCGCAGCCAAGGGCGTGAAGGGCGTCACGTCGGTCACGAACAAGCTGACGGTTCAGCAGCAGTAATGCCGGGCAGCGGCGCGCGAGCGCCGCATGTGCCCGTTTTCAGGCGGGCCCCGGCGTGCCGGGGCCCGTTTGCGCTTGAGAGGCCGCAAGCCGCATGAAGCGGCGGCGGACCGATAACGATATCGAGAGGGCGGCGATGACGAGGCTCGGGTGGGGCAGGCGGATGGTTTTCGGCGCGGCGCTGGCCGCGGTCGCGATACTGGGCGCCTGTAACGGCGACGAGTCGGCCGAGCGCAACCGGTTGCCCGGTTTCGTGTCCGGCAGCGTGCGCACGACGGCCTATGACGGCGCGAGCGACGACCTGCTCACGGCTGGCCTCGGCAAGACGGGCCTCGGCTCCGCGAGCGCCCCCGGCTTTGCGAATGCCGCCCGGCCGACGAGCGCCGAGCTGCGCCGTCTCGCGATCTGGTCGAACTACCGCGCGCTCGTCGACATGAGCGCAAACGGCGGCTACGGCCGCTTCTGGGGGCCGAACGTCGACCTCGACGGCAACGACACGCTCGGCGAAGGCAAGATCCCCGGCACCGAATATCTCGCGTACTCCGACGATGGCAGCGGCAGCAAGAACGTCACGCTGCTCGTGCAGGTGCCAGCCAGCTTCAATCCCGCGCAGCCGTGCATCGTCACCGCGACGTCGTCGGGCTCGCGCGGCGTGTACGGCGCGATTTCCGCAGCCGGCGAATGGGCGCTCAAGCGCGGCTGCGCGGTTGCCTACAACGACAAGGGCGGTGGCAACGGCGCGCACGAACTCATGTCGGACACCATCACGCTGATCGACGGCACGCTCGCCAACGCGGTGCTGGCCGGCACCTCGAGCCTGTTCACCGCGAACGTCACCAGCGGCGATCTCGCGACGTTCAATGCCCGCTTCCCGAACCGCTATGCGTTCAAGCACGCGCATTCGCAGCAGAATCCCGAGCAGGACTGGGGGCACGTGACGCTGCAGTCGGTCGAGTTCGCGTACTGGGCGCTCAACGAGCAGTTCGGACCGCTGATCGACGGTTCGCATCACGGCGTGCGCTATCGCGCGGGCGACATCACGACGATTGCCGCGTCGGTCAGCAACGGCGGCGGCGCGTCGCTCGCGGCGGCCGAGCAGGACAACCGCGGCTGGATCACCGCGGTCGTGGTCGGCGAGCCGCAGATCAACGTGCGGATGGCGCCGAACGCGGTCGTGCGCTCGGGCGGCCAGCCCGTGCCGTCGTTCGGCCGGCCGCTGGCCGACTACGCGACGCTCGCGAACCTGCTGGAGCCGTGCGCGGCCGCCTCGGCGTCGCTCGCCGGCGCGCCGTACCTGAGCGCGCTGCCGGTGGCGACCACGCAGTCGATCCGCACCCAGCGCTGCGCGACGCTCGCCGCGGCCGGGCTCGTGTCGGGCGCCGATACGCAAAGCCAGGCCGCCGACGCGCTCGCGCAGCTCCACGCGGCCGGCTACCTCGCCGATTCCGACCTGCTGCAGGCGCCGATGTGGGATTCGCAGGCGATTCCGGCGATCGCGGTGACCTATGCGAACGCGTACACGCGCTCGCGCGTCACCGACAACCTGTGCAATTTCAGCTTCGCGACGACGAACCCGGCGACGGGCAGCGTCGCCGCGCCCGCCACGTCGCCGATGCCGGCCGTGTTCGGCGTCGGCAACGGCGTGCCGCCGACGGCCGGCATCGACCTCGTGTTCAACACGGGTGCGGGTGTCGACCACCGGCTCGCGACGCCCGATGCAAGCTTTGCGGGCGCGCTGTGCCTGCGCCAGCTCTGGACCAACGGGATGCTCGGCATGCCCGCGAACGTCGACGCGGTGCGCGTGAACGCGAACCTGCAGGGCAAGCCGGCGATCATCGTGCAGGGCCGCAGCGATGCGCTCGTGCCCGTGAACCACGCGTCGCGCGCATACGTCGCGCAGAACGGCATCAGCGAAGCCGGGCGCAGCCAGCTCGTGTTCTACGAGGTGACGAACGGCCAGCACTTCGACGCGTTCCTGCCGGTGCCGGGCTTCGACACGCGCTTCGTGCCGGTCCATTACTACAACCTGCAGGCGCTGAACCTGATGTGGAAGCACCTGAAGAACGGTGCGCCGCTGCCGCCGTCGCAGGTGATCCGCACGGTGCCGCGCGGCGGCACGCCGGGCGCCGCGCCTGCGCTGACGAGCGCGAACCTGCCGCCGATCTCGGCCGCGCCGGGCGCGAACGCGATCACGGTCGGCGCCGGGGCGATCGACGTGCCGCTCTGACGGCGCCCGCCGCGCTGCCCTCACGAAGCCGGACAGCCGTCCGGCTTTTTCTTTTGGCCGGTCTGGAATCGGTCCCGAACTGCCTTTTATCGGAATGGCGAGCGCCGTAACAAATTATTACTTTACGGCGGTAAATCGGGACCCTAATATGCGCCGGTATTTTCACTTAATTTAATAAATTCCAGATACGAGATATTCCTTTCCGTTTAGTTAATCGATCCTTTCGATTTTATTAAATCGGCTCGAGTCGCGATTGATCGTCGTTTTGCGATTAATCGGTATCTCGCCGAGGGGGATTGTTCGTCTGTTCGAAGCGAGGCGCCCTTGTCGGGCCGGCCTTGCGGGGCATGCTTTTGCCGTCGATTTTGTGCGTATGCAAATACGCGGAATGAATTTGTATTGCTTCGGATTATTGAATTGTCGTGTGCAATGGGATTGATTCCATTGTGCAGTCGCAAAAAAATATGGGTGGGGTAAATCATGCCGGTCGGTATTCGCCGATCCGGTAAAAAACTCGGAGTGCGTCGCATAACGAATGCATTCCCGGTGCGGAGCGCCGGCGCAAATGATCCTTTGCGACCGGCGGTATTTATCGTTCTGTTCGAGAGGCAATAATGACGACACGGAAGTCCTTGAAAGACGGTTTCGCGCTATTCGGAACGACACTGAGCGTGCCGCTCGCTGCAGCCGCGGCCGCCGCACTGCTCGTCACGGGGTGCGGTGGCGACGACGGGTCGGGCCCGGCCGCTTCGGCCGCCGCCGCGGCCGCGACGTCGGCCGGCGCCAGCACGTCGGCCAACACCAACGCAACGGCCGCCGCGGCCGACCAGCCTTACGTCGACAACGACGTGTACGGCACCGGGCCGAACGACGCGGTCACGGATTCCACGGAAGGGGCGGCCGTCGTGCACCGCACGGTCACGATCGGCGGCAAGACCATCAAGTACACGGCTACCACCGGCCACCTGACGACGATCGATCCGACCACGTCGGCGCCGAACGCGAAGATGTTCTACGTCGCGTACACGCAGGACAATCCGGACCCGTCGAAGCCGCGCCCGGTCACGTTCTTCTACAACGGCGGCCCGGGCTCGTCGTCGGTCTACCTGCTGCTCGGCTCGTACGGGCCGAAGCGCCTGCAGTCGTCGTTCCCGAACTTCACGCCGCCCGCGCCGTACAAGCTGCTCGACAACCCGGACAGCCTGCTCGACCGCACCGACCTCGTGTTCATCAACCCGGTCGGCACCGGTTACTCGACGGCGATCGCCCCGGCGAAGAACAAGGACTTCTGGGGCACCGACCAGGACGCCCGCTCGATCGACCGCTTCATCCAGCGCTACCTGACCAAGTACTCGCGCTGGAATTCGCCGAAGTTCCTGTACGGCGAGTCGTACGGCACCGCGCGCAGCGCAGTCGTGTCGTGGGTGCTGCATGAAGACGGCATCGACCTGAACGGGATCACGCTGCAGTCGTCGATCCTCGACTACGCGAACGCGCTGTCCGCGCCGGGCACGTTCCCGACGCTCGCGGCCGATGCGTTCTACTGGAAGAAGACGACGCTCAACCCGACGCCGACCGACCTCGACGCGTACATGATCCAGGCCCGCAACTATGCGGACAACACGCTCGCGCCGCTCGCGCAGAAGCCGAACCCGCAGGACGGCGGCTTCGTGAACGTGCGCCTGAACCTGAACCTGCAGACCGCGCAGCAGATGGGCTCGTACATCGGCACGGATCCGACGTCGCTGATCCAGACGTTCGGCAACCCGGCCGCGCTCGGCAACGTGCCGTCGTCGGATGACAACCCGCCGTACACGTTCTTCCTGACGCTCGTGCCGGGCACGCAGATCGGCCAGTACGACGGCCGCGCGAACTTCACGGGCAAGGGCATCGCGCCGTACATCCTGCCGAACTCGGGCAGCAACGATCCGTCGATCACGAACGTCGGCGGCGCGTACACGGTGCTGTGGAACAGCTATATCAACACCGACCTCAAGTACACGTCGACGTCGTCGTTCGTGGACCTGAACGACCAGGTCTTCAACAACTGGGACTTCAGCCACACGGACCCGACCGGCGCGAACAAGGGCGGCGGCAATACGCTGTACACGGCCGGCGACCTGGCGTCGACGATGAGCGTGAACCCGGACCTGAAGGTGCTGTCGGCCAACGGCTATTTCGACGCCGTCACGCCGTTCCACCAGACGGAGCTGACGCTCGCGCAGATGCCGCTCGACCCGACGCTCAAGGCGCAGAACCTGACGATCAAGAACTACCCGTCGGGCCACATGATCTACCTGAACGACGCGTCGCGGACCGCGCTGAAGGGCGATCTCGCCAACTTCTACGACGGCATCCTGGCCAACCGCACCGCGCTGCAGCGCGTGCTGAAGCTGCAGATGCGCACGCAGCAGCTCAAGCAGCAGAAGTTGCAGCAGCAAGGACAGTAAGCGCCGTGGGCGGCTTGTGCCGCCTGTCATGACGTAAAGGTGTCGCCGGGTCACGTGCGCCCGCTTTTCGCGTGACGTATGTCGACGGCGATGCCGTTGTCCTCAACGATGCCCCGGGAGCCATGGACTTCCGGGGCATCGTCTTTTCCGAGGAGACGTGGCGCGTGGAAGCCACCCGTGACGGCATTGCGGAATCCTTGAAGAGGGGATGAACAGCCCTCTATTGAGGATTCGCCGGAAATTCAGGCGGTGACGTTCGGTTCCCGAGCGGGACGAGTTGTTCGCCAGGGGTGAGGTCGGTCAGTACCCGGCGGGGCGCTCGCGCCGCTTACGCCAGCACGAGCCGGATGCCGACCGCGACGAGCGTCGCGGCGAGCAGGTTGCGCAGCAGCCGTTCCGGCGCGCGCGCCGACAGCAGGCTGCCGAGCACGATGCCCGGCAGCGAGCCGAGCAGCAGCGACAGCAGCATCGACCAGTCGACCGAGCCGAGCAGCCAGTGGCCCATGCCCGCGACAAGCGTGAGCGGCACCGCGTGCGCGATGTCGGAGCCGACGATGCGGGTCGTTGCAAGCGCCGGATACAGCAGCAGGAGCACGGTCACGCCGATCGCGCCGGCGCCGACCGACGTCATCGACACCAGCACGCCGAGCACGGCGCCCGTCAGCACGGTCGACCACAGCGTGCGCGCGGGGCTCGGCGCGAGCGGGTTGCGCGCGGCGAATGCGGTGAGCTGCGGCCGGAAGATCAGCGCGAGCGACGTGAGCAGCAGCGCGACGCCGAGCACGAGCTGGATCATCCGCGCGGTGCCGGGCGAGTTCATCCCGTGCGTATGCAGCCACCACAGCGTGACGGCCGCGGCCGGCACGCTGCCCGCCGCGAGCCGGCCCGTGATGCGCCAGTCGATCGAGCCTTTCAGGCCGTGGACGAGCGTGCCGGTGGCCTTGGTCGCGGCCGCGTACAGCAGGTCGGTACCGACCGCCGTTGCAGGGTGGACGCCGAACAGCAGCACGAGGATCGGCGTCATCAACGAACCACCGCCAACGCCCGTCAGGCCGACGAGGATGCCGACGAACAGGCCGGACAACGAGTACAGCAGATCGATATGGGGAAGCGACATCGGAAGCAGGCGGTTATGCGGCGACGGTGATGGGATGTTCGGCGGCGGCGCGTGGCCGCGGCGTGCGCGTCAAAGTCCGCCATTGTCGCAAATGTGGCGGGTCGATGTACGACTGCGTTAAAAATCGCTGGGGAAAGCCCGTGGGGTGGGCAACCGGCCTGAAGTCAAACGGGCGTTTGAGCAGAGCGGGGCATCGCGGCCGTCCTCGGCGCGACCGATCGGCCCGAAATGCCCGGTGAAGCGAGCGCGGGTGCCGGGCCCGGCACGCGTAAAAAAGGGCGCGACGATGCGCGCCCGGGTTCGATAGCGACGGTGGACGCCGCCAGCCGCCGGCTACCGGTCAGTGCATCGCGGGGCCGACGCCTTCGACCGCTCCCTGCCGCCGGATGCGCAGCGCGAGGCCGATCAGCGCGGCGGCGGCAGCGAATGCCGCGCCGAACGCGAAGGCCGCATGGTAGCCGCCGTTCAGCGCGTCGAGCGGCGCGGCGTTCGCGGCCG
>NZ_JAAGPE010000095.1:0-31318 GCF_017104605.1 Burkholderia sp. Ac-20384
CGCGACGAACATGCGCCACGGCGACTGGCCGCGCGGCAGGTCGTCGGCGCCTGCTTCGGTCGGCGCGGTCCACATCTTCCACGCGAGGAACAGCAGGTACGCGACGCCGAGCAGCTTCAGCACGATCGGGCCGTCGACCCGCACGCCGCAGCCGCTCACGGCGACCCGTTGCGCGTTGTCGAACTGGTCGTGCGCGAACGGTGTGACGACCTGTGCGATCCCGGCTTCGAACGCGAGCGCCGCCGTGCCGACCCCGCCGTGATGCACGAGCGCGCGGCAGCGCGGCAGCAGCGTGCGCATCGGCACGAAGCGGCGCACGAGCAAACGGTCACTGTCCGGCGCCGCATCGTCCGGCGTCAGCAGGATCCCGCGCGCGCCGGTCGCGCGCAGCGCGTCCGCCACCGCGCGCGCGTAGGCCGCGTGATCGACGCGTGTCGAACCGGCCGTGAACACGACCGGGGGTTCACCGGCCGCGAGATACGCATCGAGTGCCACATCTTCTTCAGGGGTCGCAATATCGTTGAACAGCGGGAAACCGCTTTGCAGGTGATTCGACGGCCAGTCCGGCTGCGGCGGCGCGAACCAGCCGGGAAACAGGCACAGCACGCCGTCGGTCGAATGCAGCCAGCGGCCCAGCACGCGCCGCGCGGGCGCGAGCCCGAGATCGCGGCGCACCGCGTTGAGCGCGGGGCCGCACGCGCGATCGAGCACCTGGCGCTCGATCAGCGTCATCAGCGCCGCCTTCACGGGCAACGGCCAGCGCGCGGGAATCGTCAGGCGCGGGTGCGTCGGCGGCGCATGCGCGGACAGCAGCGTCGACGGCGATACCTGCACCGACACGTAAGGCGTACCGTGCAGTTCCTGCATGAAACGCGCGGAGAACGCCCACAGCGTGCCGACGAGCACCGTGTCGCCGTCGGTCAGCGCACGCAGCGCGTCGTAATGCGGGCGCAGCGTCGGTGCGATCACCTGCCACAGCGTGCGAAACGACGTGCGCGAATCCCACAACGCAGGGTTCGCCATCGCGGCCTCGTATTCGGCTGCCGTACCGATCGGCACGAACGCGAACCCGCAACGCCGCACGGTCGCCTCGAACGGCGCATGCGTGCAGAACACGACGTCGTGACCGCGCGCCGCGAGCGTGCGCGCGACGCCGAGCAGCGGATGCACGTCGCCCGCCGAGCCGATCGCGGTCACGATCATCTTCGCCATCGCGCGCCTCGCGGGGTTCAGTAGAAGCCGGGAATCAGCGCCGCGACTTCGCGGCGGTACTGCGTGTACGCCGGCCCGAAATACCCGGTCAGCCAGCTTTCCTCGACGCGCACCTTGTACGCGAGCGACGCGAACACGAGCAGCACGCCGATCGCGCCGCGCCATTCGCCGCCGATCAGTGCGGCGCCGACCAGCGCGATCAGGCAGCCCGTATAGATCGGGTGACGCACGAGCCCATACGGCCCCGTGCGGACGAGCTCATGGTCTTCCTTCAGCGTGACCGACACGCTCCAGTTCGTGCCGAGGTGCAGCCGCGCCCACACCGAGAACAGCAGGCCGGCCACCAGCACCGCGAGCCCGCACTGCGCCTGCAGGCCGAAGCGCTGCCAGTCCGGCACGAGCGCCTGCCACGACGGATCGGGCAGGATGATCAGCGCGCCGCCGACGATCAGCGGAACCGACTGCAACGTGCGCGAGCGCGACGCTTCCTTGCGCACGGTCGTCTTCACGCCTTGCGAAGTGGCGATCCAGTAGGCGAGCCACGCGGCCCACGGTACGACGATGGCGATGGTCTGAACGATATTCACGGCTGGCCTGCCTCGTTGGGATGGGAATTCGGGAGCGCCGCGCGGTCCGCACGCACGGCGTGCGGCGTCACGACGACAGCGCGTGCATCGGTGCGGGCGCGCACGCCTGTGCGGCGGCAAGCGCGATGCCGGCGGCGAGCGACGACCCGCCGCAGAAAAAGTCGAGCAACGCCGAGCGCGTGTATTCGCGCTGCGCGCGGCCTTCGATGTCGAGGAAGTGGCCGGCGTCCGGCACCGTCGCGAACCGTGCGCGCGGCACGTGCGCGCCGAGCTGGCGCACGTCGGCGGGCGTCGTGTATTCGTCGCGCTCGCCGTTCAGGAACAGCAGTTCGCAGCCGATGTTCGAGAACTCGCTGAAGTAGCGCTCGGGCTGCAGCGACAGGATCTGGTCGACGTGGAACGCGACCTGGTCCTGCTCGTCGCGCGGCAGGCGCGTGAGATAGCGGTAGTTGTACAGCTTCATGATGCGCGGCAGGTAGCGTCCGACGGTATCGTTCAGCAGCTGCGCGGCCTTCAGGTTCTCGCCGGCCGCGATGTGGTCGCGGGCGCGCGTCACGTAGTCGACCATCGCGTCGTTCAGGAACGGCGAGAACGAACAGATCGCCGCGCGCCGCACGCTCGGGCAGCCGCGTGCGAGCGCGAACAGCGACGCGACGCCGCCCCACGACACCGACACGAGGTACGCCGGCGCGAAGCGCTCGACCAGGTGCTGCAGGATCGCGGCTTCGTCGTCTTTCGTCAGGATGAAGCAGCCCGGGTTGTGCTGGCGCGACTGCCCCGCATACGGCAGGTCGAAGCAGATCGTGTTGATCCGCTCGCCGAGATACTGGACGGTCTGCCCGAACGACGCGGTCGTCGCGAGGGCACCGTTGACGAGCATCGCCGTGTCGAACGCCGGGTCGAACACGTTCCGTTCGACGTAGACCTTCAGACCATTCGGCAGCGGGACCACGTGTTTTTCGGTCAGCATCGTCGTTCTCCGGTGGATGCGGCGTCTCGACGTCGCGGCATGCTGCAGGTGCGCAATGACTGCGCCGGTTTTCGCGCGCAATCCGAATCGCGCTGTTGGCCAATGCACCGCGGCAATACCGGCGGCATCGATTCATTCCTCGTAGTGCGGCGCCATACTAATACGGACAATATTACTTACTCAAGTCATTCCAACGATACCCTCTACTCGGTCAGGAAATGCGGCAGATTCAAATTATTCGCTGATTTTTTATGGTAAGCGGAATTCCTTCGAGGGTGATCGCAATCGTTTGCGGAGCCGCAGTCGATCCCCGTTTAATCCCAATATATCCATTCATAATCAATACGTTATGTAGTTTCATTCGCTTATTTAAAACGGATTTCCATGAATGAATCGTGACGTCGTTTCGCGAACCGACTTCCGTGCTTAACCGAATATCACACAGCTCAATACTCTTTCATTCCGTAATCGCATCGACACTCGCAACGATTAACCGGATTGATCGCTCTCTTCAGAAAGCGTTTTAAACAAACTCCAGCATTTTTAATCATCTTTCAATTATTTTTCCGCACCTGCACAACGTGCGATCGAGGGCCTCGTTCACCGGCCGGGAACCCGCCTCCGCCGTCAGACCCCGATTTTTTGTTGATTGAACGATCAATAAAAAACCGCTAAGCTCTCGACTTCCATGGACGGCCCGTCCGGGCGAAAGGAGTCGCGATGCCGAAAGTCGGAATGCGGGAGATTCGCCGCGCACAGTTGATCGACGCCACGCTGCGGTCGATCGACGAAGCGGGCCTGCCCGGCACGACGCTCGCATCGGTCGCGCAGCGCGCGAACATCTCGACGGGCATCGTCAGCCACTACTTCGGCGACAAGGACGGCCTGCTCGAAGCCACGATGCGGCACGTGCTGCGCGACCTGTGGTCCGCCACCACGCACCGCCGCGTGGCGGCACGCAAGGATCCGCGCTCCCGGTTGCGCGCGATCGTCGCCGCAAACTTCGACGACACGCAGGTCAGCGCGCCCGTGATGAAGACATGGCTCGCGTTCTGGTCGCAGAGCATGCACGACCCGATGCTCAAGCGCCTGCAGCACGTCAACACGCGGCGCCTCCATTCGAACCTGTGCGCCGAATTCGCGAAGGCGTTGCCGCGCACCCAAGCACGCGAAGCCGCCAGCGGCCTCGCCGCGCTGATCGACGGCCTGTGGCTGCGCGGCGCACTCGCCGGCGGCCCGATCGACACCCGGGCTGCCTTGAAGCTCGCTCACGATTACATCGACCTGCTGCTCGCGTCCGACTGACGCGTCACGCAGTCGCCCTCAAGGAGATCCTCATGTCCGTATTCGGTTTGCAGCGCCTCTACATCGGCGGCGGTTACGTCGACGCCACGAGCGGCAAGACTTTCGACACCTTCGATCCCGCCACCGGCGAACTGCTCGCGCAGGTGCAGCAGGCCAGCGCGGCCGACGTCGACCGCGCGGTCGCGTCCGCCCAGGAAGGCCAGCGTGAATGGGCCGCGATGACCGCGATGCAGCGCTCGCGCATCCTGCGCCGCGCCGTCGACCTGCTGCGCGAGCGCAACGACGAGCTCGCCGCACTGGAAACGCGCGACACGGGCAAGCCGATCGGCGAGACGCTCGCGGTCGACATCGTCACCGGCGCGGACGTGATCGAGTACTACGCGGGCCTCGCGACCGCGATCGAAGGGCTGCAGGTGCCGCTGCGCGCCGAGTCGTTCGTCTACACGCGCCGCGAGCCGCTCGGCGTGTGCGCGGGCATCGGCGCGTGGAACTACCCGATCCAGATCGCGTGCTGGAAGACGGCCCCCGCACTCGCGGCCGGCAACGCGATGGTGTTCAAGCCGAGCGAAGTCACGCCGCTCACCGCGCTGAAGCTCGCGGAAATCTATACGGAAGCCGGCGTGCCGGCCGGCGTGTTCAACGTCGTGCAGGGCGACGGCTCGGTCGGCGCGCTGCTGACGGGCCACCCTGACATCGCGAAGGTGTCGTTCACCGGCGGCGTCGAAACCGGCAAGAAGGTGATGTCGCTGGCCGGCGCGTCGTCGCTGAAGGAAGTGACGATGGAACTCGGCGGCAAGTCGCCGCTGATCGTGTTCGACGACGCGGATCTCGACCGTGCGGCCGACATCGCGGTGACCGCCAACTTCTTCAGCTCGGGCCAGGTCTGCACGAACGGCACGCGCGTGTTCGTGCATCGCTCGATCAAGGATGCATTCACGCAAAAGGTGCTCGAACGCGTGAAGCGCATCCGCGTTGGCAAGCCGACCGATGCCGACACCAACTTCGGCCCGCTCGTATCGGCCGCGCAGCTCGACAAGGTGCTCGGCTTCATCGAGAGCGGCAAGGCCGAAGGCGCGAAGCTGCTCGCGGGCGGTACGCGCCTCACCGACGGCCACTTCGGCAGCGGCCAGTACGTCGCGCCGACCGTGTTCGGCGACTGCCGCGATGACATGAAGATCGTCCGCGAGGAAATCTTCGGGCCGGTGATGAGCATCCTCGATTTCGAATCGGAGGACGAAGTGATTGCCCGCGCGAACGACACGCACTACGGCCTGGCGGCCGGCGTCGTGACCGAGAACCTGTCGCGCGCGCACCGCACGATCCATCGCCTCGAAGCCGGCATCTGCTGGATCAACACGTGGGGCGAATCGCCGGCCGAGATGCCGGTTGGCGGATACAAGCAATCCGGTGTCGGACGCGAGAACGGCATCACGACCCTCGAGCACTACACTCGAATCAAGTCGGTGCAGGTCGAGCTCGGCCGCTACAACCCGGTGTTTTAAGGATCACGAAAGGAGACTGACCGTCATGACGACACGCGAATACGACTACATCATCTGCGGCGCAGGTTCCGCGGGCAACGTGCTCGCAACGCGCCTGACGGAAGATCCGGACGTGACGGTGCTGCTGCTCGAAGCCGGTGGCCCCGACTACCGCTTCGACTTCCGCACGCAGATGCCGGCCGCCCTCGCCTACCCGCTGCAGGGCCGCCGCTACAACTGGGCGTACGAAACCGACCCCGAGCCGCACATGGACAACCGCCGGATGGAATGCGGCCGCGGCAAGGGGCTCGGCGGCTCGTCGCTGATCAACGGCATGTGCTACATCCGCGGCAACGCGCTCGACTACGACAACTGGTCGACGCACAAGGGCCTCGAGAACTGGACGTATCTCGACTGCCTGCCGTACTTCAAGAAAGCCGAAACGCGCGACGTCGGCCCGAACGACTACCACGGCGGCAACGGCCCCGTGTCGGTCACGACCAGCAAGCCGGGCGTGAACCCGCTGTTCGAGGCGATGGTCGATGCGGGCGTGCAGGCCGGCTATCCGCGCACGGATGACCTGAACGGCTATCAGCAGGAAGGCTTCGGCCCGATGGATCGCACCGTCACCCCGAAGGGCCGTCGCGCCAGCACCGCGCGCGGCTACCTCGACCAGGCGAAGGTGCGGCCTAACCTCGAGATCGTCACGCACGCGCTCGCCGATCGCATCCTGTTCGACGGCAAGCGCGCGTCGGGCGTCACGTACCTGCGCGGCAGCGAACGCGCGACCGCGCATGCGCGGCGCGAAGTGCTCGTATGCAGCGGCGCGATCGCATCGCCGCAACTGCTGCAGCGCTCGGGCGTCGGCCCCGGCGCGTGGCTGAAGGAACTCGACATTCCCGTCGTGCTCGACCTGCCCGGCGTCGGCCAGAACCTGCAGGATCACCTGGAGATGTACATCCAGTACGAGTGCAAGGAGCCGGTCTCGCTGTATCCGGCGCTCAAGTGGTGGAACCAGCCGAAGATCGGCCTCGAATGGATGCTGAACGGCACCGGCCTGGGCGCGAGCAACCACTTCGAGGCGGGCGGCTTCATCCGCACGCGCGACGACGATCTGTGGCCGAACATCCAGTATCACTTCCTGCCGGTGGCGATCAACTACAACGGCTCGAACGCAATCGAGATGCACGGCTTCCAGGCGCACGTCGGCTCGATGCGCTCGCCGAGCCGCGGCCGCGTGAAGCTGCGCTCGCGCGATCCGAACGACCATCCGAGCATCCTGTTCAACTACATGGCGGAAGCACTCGACTGGCGCGAGTTCCGCGACGCGATCCGCGCGACGCGCGAGATCATGCGGCAGCCCGCGCTTGATCGATATCGCGGCCGCGAGCTGAATCCGGGTGCGGACTGCAAGTCCGACAAGGAACTCGACGCGTTCGTGCGCGCCCGCGCGGAGACCGCGTTCCATCCGTCGTGCTCGTGCAAGATGGGTTACGACGACATGGCCGTGGTCGATGAAGAAGGTCGCGTGCACGGGCTCGAGGGCCTGCGCGTCGTCGATGCGTCGATCATGCCGATCATCACGACCGGCAACCTCAATGCGCCGACGATCATGATCGCCGAGAAGATCGCGGACAAGATTCGCGGGCGCAAAGCGCTTGCGCGGGTGGATGTGCCTTACTTTGTTGCGAATGGGGTGATGGCTCGTAACATCGCGAAGGCTGTGCGGCAGCCGGAGACGGTTTGACGACGGCGGGAGATTACTAAGACGGGCATGGCTGGGAGACGCGGAAGTCCGCTGTATCCCAGCCATGCCCGCTTGAAGACGCTCCTCTTCCCGGTCAGTAGCGATGCGCTGCGTGCTTGCGGTAAATCACTTCGAGCACGCAGCGCATCGACATCCTTATCGACCCCGATCGTGCTTGTCGGTTGTAGGATAGGATTGTCCTGACATTTACCTCGATCTGCTTTTCGAAACCGGCCGCGTCTGTCGGTTGCAAGGTGGGATCGTCCTCAGTCGTGCTCATAGGTAGTTGCTCGGCTTTAGCGTCAGGAAATGGGCGTGTGAATCGGTTGCCCCTTGGCATCGACCAACTCACAGCCGCGCTCACCGGCATAGCGGTAGAAAACGTCCGTACGGGATTTGACCGGCGTCGTATCGAATTCGCTCAGATCTGCATCCGGGGCGCACAAGCGTTCCACCTCTTCGGGCCAGCGATAGGCGGCCATCTTGCGTGTCACCCACCAGTCGATTAGTGGCCCCGTCGCGCACCAGTAGAGTAGACGCACAAAGGGACGACCGGCATATAAGTCCCACCAATCCGCGTTCGGTGTACTAGTCGGAAAGCCGCTCGGTTTGTGTACACGACCGAGCCTGCACAATTGATCATCGGGCTGAATCGCTTCCAGGCCATGCTCCATGTAGCGGCGGATGAATTCGAGGCGATTCAAATTAGCCCCAAATATAGTGCCATCTCGAAAGGCGAAATCGCCTTCTAAATCAAATGGCTCGCTATAACGTTTACGAATGAAGGCCTTGGATAACCCACTACCAAATCTCAGATTTGGCTGAGGGAAATACAGATGAAGGCGGAAGCGACCATTCAATGTTTGTCCAATTTGAGTGAACGGCCTTACATCCCGCCACCTCAGATGCAGTGTCTGATCACCCCATGGAATGTGCACGAGCTGCGCCTGACGGTTGAAGCGATGCGACGGCGACGTCGCTCCCAAAGCCGCAAGTCGAAATATGAATCCGTAAGCAAATAGAAAAACAAAGTAAGTCAAAGCAGACTGCACAACATCAACAAAAGTAATTACTTTATCATTCCCTCCAGTCGAAAATAGTGAATACAAGACTGCCACAAGTGTGAGGTGATGTGCAAGTGCGAAGAAGTACATAATCAACGAGCACTGCCCCCGCAAAAAATCCGGTTCGATGTAGCGTTCGTTAAACATACTCGAATCCGACATATCGTCAGAAAAGCAAACTCTGGATGGCCACATCGCCATCGTAATTCCGGGCAAGCCTATATGGTCGCTTCGAATGCGTAGCGCCTCAATCTGCTTTTCGAAACCAGCCACATCTGTCGGTTGCAGGGTGGGATCGTCGTGAGTCGTACTCATAGGTAGTTGCTCGGCTATTGCGTCAGGAGACAGTCACGTGAATTGGTTGCCCCTTGGCATCAACCAACTCATAGCCACGCTCGCCAGCGTAGCGGTAGAAAACATCCGTACGGGATTTGACCGGTGTCGTGTCGAATTCTCTCAGATCTGAATCCGGGGCGCACATGCGCTCCACTTCTTCGGGCCAGCGATATTCGGCTCTCTTGCGTGTCACCCACCAGTCGATCAGCGGTCCTGTCGCGCACCAGTAGAGCAGGCACATAAAGGGACGGCTGACATACAGGTCCCACCAATCCGGATTCGGCAGACTCCCAAGGAAACCGCTCGGCTTGCGCATGCGCCCGAGCCTACGCATTTGCTCGTCAGGCTGAATCCCTTCCAGGCCGCGCTCCATGTAGCGACGGATGAACTCAAGACGATCCAGGTTGGCCCAAAAGGTCGTGCCATCGCCTGAAGCAAAGTTGCCTCCTATATCGAACGCCTCACTGTATCGCTTACGAATATAGTCCTTAGATACTTTGTGGAAAGTGCGACGGGGTTGCGGAAAACAAAGCCGAAGACTGAAGCGACCATTCAACGTCTGACCAATTTTTGTAAACGGGCGCACGTCGCACCATCTAAGATGGAGTATTTGATCGCCCCAAGGCAAATGTATAAGTTGGGCCTGCCGATTGAATCGCATTGAGGGGGAAATTGCCCCCAAAAAACAAATCCCAAAAAAATACCCCAACAGCACCAGGAAAAATGCATAGAAAAGAGCACCAGGGAGAATGGCTGCGAGATAATTTCCTCGAACGAGGCGCGCCACTACATCATCGTCAATTAATCCATATATGACTAATGCAAGAATGAAATGATGCATCAAAGCACAGAAATACAGGACCATTGAGCATTGCCCGCGCCAGAAATCCGGCTCGATATAGCGCTCATTAAACATGCGTGAATCCGACACGTCATCTCGGAAACATACACTAGGCGGCCACATGGCCAGCGTGATGCCTGGCAAGTCGATATGGTCGCTTCGAGCACGTAGCGCCTCAATCTGCTTTTCGAAACCAGCCGCGTCTGTCGGTCGCAGGGTGGGATCGTCCAGAGTCGTGCTCATGGGTAGTTGCTCTGCTTTAGCGTCAGGAAATGGGCATGTGAATCGGTTGCCCCTTGTCATCGACCAATTCATAGCCGCGCTCGCCGGCATAGCGGTAGAAAACATCCGTCCGGGATTTGACCGGCGTCGTGTCAAAGGCACTCAAATCCGCATCTGGCGCACACAAGCGCTCCACCTCTTCGGGCCAACGATAGGCGGCTTTCTTGCGTGTCACCCACCAGTCGATCAACGGTCCTGTCGCGCACCAATAGAGTAGACGCACAAAGGGACGACCAACATACAAGTCCCACCAGTCCGGGTTGGGTGTACTGGCCGGAAAGCCGCTTGGCTTGTGCACATGGCCGAGCCTGCGCAACTGATCATCGGGTTGAATCGCCTCCAGACCGTGCTCCATGTAGCGACGAATGAACTCGAGGCGATCTAAGTTAGCCCAGAAGGTCGCTCCATCGCCTGAATCGAAATGGCTGTCCACATTGAATGGATGGCTGTAGTAACTACGAATAAATTCCTTTGAAACACTTCCAAAAATCTGCCGTGGCTGAGGAAAATACAGGCGCAAATTGAAACTACCACTCAAGCTTCGCCCAATTTCCGTAAATGGTCGCACTTCACGCCAATTCAAAGTCAAAACCTCCCCCTTCACCCCAACCATGTGGATAATCTGCGCCTGTCGGTTGAACCGCGGAGGATAAGATACTGCACCAATGAAGCAAAACCAAAAAAAATATCCCAACAGAATCAAAAAAAATGCATAGAATAAAGCACTAGGAAGAAACGCTGCAAAATAGCTCCCTCTAGCAAGATGTTCCACGACTGAATCATCAAATAATCCATAGACAACCAAGACAAAGACGAAGTGATGCATCAGCGCGCAGAGATACAGAACCAATGAACATCGTCCACGCCAGAAGTCCGGTTCGATGTAGCGCTCGTTAAACATACGCGGATCGGACACGTCGTCGCGGAAACACACGCTGGGCGGCCACATGGCCAGCGTGATTCCAGGCAGTCCAATGTGATCGCTTTTTGCTCGCAGCGCCTCAATTTGCTTTTCAAAGCCGGCTGCGTCCGTCGGCTGTGGGGTGGGATCATCCTGAGTCATGCTCATAGGTAGTTGCTCGGCTCTCGCGTCAGGAGATAGGCGTGTGAATCGGTTGCCCCTTGGCATCGACAAACTCATAGCCGCGCTCACCGGCATAGCGGTAGAAAACATCCGTACGGGATTTGACCGGTGTCGTATCAAATTCGCTCAGGTCTGCATCCGGCGCACACAAGCGCTCCACCTCATCCGACCAGCGATACGCGGCCTTTTTACGTGTCACCCACCAGTCAATCAGTGGCCCTGTCGCACACAAGTAGAGCAACCGCATAATGGGACGACTGACATACAGGTCCCACCAGTCCGGATTCGGCAAACTCCCAAGGAAACCGCTCGGCTTACGCACACGACCGAGTCTACGCATTTGCTCGTCAGGCTGAATCGCATCCAGGCCGAACTCCATGTAGCGGCGGATGAATTCGAGGCGATCTAAATTTGCCCAAAAGGTTGTACTGTCACCTGAAGCAAAATTACCACCCACATTGAATGGCCGACTGTAATATCTACGAATAAATTCTTTTGATACATTCAAAAACATTTGTCGAGGCTGAGGAAAATAAAGGCGCAACTGAAAATAACCATTCAAACTTTGCCCCGTCTCCGTAAAGGGACGCACATCACGCCAATTCAGGTTCAAAACCTCGCCTTTTATTCCAGGCACGTGGATAACCTGCGCCATTCGATTGAATCGAAGTGTCGAAGTGGTTGCCCCGAGAAAACAGATCCAAAAAAAATATCCCAAAATCAGCAAGAAGAATGCATAGAACAGTGCACTAGGAAGTAGCGCAGCAAGATAGTTTCCTCGAGCAAGGTTCGCCGCCACCGAATCACCAAATAATCCATAGATGACCAAAGTAAGAATGAAGTTGTGCATCAGTGCGCAGAAGTACAAGACGAGTGAGCATCGTCCGCGCCAGAAATCCGGCTCGATGTAGCGCTCGTTAAACATGCACGGATCAGACACGTCATCGCGGAAACATATACTAGGCGGCCACATCGCCAGCGTAATACCGGGCAAATCTATATGGTCACGTTGAGCGCGTAATACCTCGATCTGCTTTTCGAAACCGGCCGCGTCTGTCGGTTGCAGGGTGGAATCGTCCCGAGTCATATTCAAAGATAATTGCTTTCGATCAGTTTGCGCTGCGGTTCGGTAAAATCGTTTGGCCAATATTCGACTGCCGTTCGGCCAACCAATGTATCGCTCGACAACGTGAGAACGCCGACACCCGCCTGCTCCACCACCAGATTTGGATCGTTATACGTAGCAACACTCCCAAATGCGCCATGAACCTGCTTCAACTCGTATTTGCTGACCTGTGATTTCCACCCCGGGAAAGTGACCGTTATACGACGCAAATCCCCCAACCCCGGAATCGTCAATGTCCCGATGGTATTGAGAACCTGCACATCGGTCGTAATGGTTGGATTGAGGCATAATTCATAGAATGCTTGCAGTTCCGCATCATCGCTTTTATATGGCTCTAGCCGTGTGCGATCGAAGTAGCTACTGTTGCGCCGGTTACCCCAAATACTACGGGCGATCCACTCGGTCACCGCTTGTTCAGCGGCAACGCGATCATGCATGACGCGAGCTACTGAGTAGAGGCCATCAAGCACAAGCAATGTCCAACCTAAGGGGCCGGTGCCCATTCCTACGACTGCAAGTGGAACGCGGGCAACCGCAACACCAGATCTGGCAAGGTGGACAAACAAATCCAGTCGCACCTTTCCAAGGACATAGAGGCCGCCAAAGGTCGCCGCTGTTCCTGCAACCGCGCTGCTAACAACACTCCAGGCGGCGGCCCCGCCTTTCTCGGGGCCTCCTGTTGCGGCATAAAAGTCCCTGCCGGCCATAACCAACGCCGCAACCGCTGCCACGCCAATCGCCTGCAGTTCCAATCGCTTCGCCAATTCAGAAAGGGAGTCAGCTTTTGCCGTTTGACCTGCCTCCCTTGCCAAATCCGCCAACCGATTCTGATAAACCTGCGCCATAAACAAACCGCTCGACCCAAGTCCAAGCACCTTCCCGCCCGCATCCAACGCATTCGCCAAAGTCAACCCATCCTCTCTACCCAATGCATTGAAAGTCACCGCCGCGTTATAAGTGGACACCATGACAGCAAGCCCGCCGATGCCCACACGCGTGTTATGAGCGCGCTGAAGCTTGGCAGATACGTCGGCCGTCTTACTCAGTTCCTGCTGCACGTCGCGCGTCTCGTACAGCGCGATCATCTCGTTGGCCTTATGGGCAACGGTGCTCGGTCGGAAACCTTCTCCCCCCTGGATTCCTAATTTATCGCGCACCCAAGTGCCCGCCTCCTTCAGCTTCACAGGTTTGGCGACGGCCAATTCGCCATCGAGTGCTTCCAACGCAGGACGGTATGCACTCGTCCAGAATTGCGCCGGACTACGCAATTTTCTCCTGGCCACCAGCGCGCCAATCATGGCACTCAGTTGCTGCGACGATGCATCCGCCGGAATCGACTTCAACACGGCCTGCGCACGCTCGATCGCTGTGTCATTGACGAGACCACCGGCCACCGCTGTGCTGTTACGCCAATCCACCCAATCACCGACTAACGGATGTCCCAGAACAAGATCGCGCAACCACCCCGTCAACCCATCCTTCGTCACGCAAGTGTTCAGATACGCTTCGCCCTTCGGAAGATGGACCAGTCCGGTCAATGTGCACGCACCAACCTGACGCCTATCGATGAATTGCTCGATATCCTTACTTTCGTACAGCGTCAGCAGTGCCTGGTATGCGCGCTCGACCGACTGAAAAACCTCCCACAAATCCGCTGCCGCGACATCCACTGCTTTTTGAAGACTGGCCAACCGCTTCGGATGTTGCTCGATAAACGCGTTGTAAGCCCGGATGTTGGCAAAGCGCATACGGCTGGCGTAGGCGTCTTTACCGCGCTGAATGTGATAGTCCGCATGCGTCCTGATACCCCCGACCGTCACACTTCTCACCGCTTCGTCGATCGCATGCTGTCGTGCCGCCTCGGCAAGCGACTTGATCATTTCCCACACTCTCAGCTTGCGCGCGGCCTCCGTCACGTACGGCATTTGATCCTGAAGCGCAGCACCCACCAACTGGTTGAGGTCCATCAACATACCCACCGGATCGGGTAGCGCCACGGCAAGCAGGTCGACGTTCTTCTCGGGCAGTGCCGCAACGCGCATGGCATCCGCGACGGGCTGCCCGGGCGCCTTCTTCGGCATGCTGACGCTCCAGGGATAAACCTTTCCGGATAGCTCCGGCAGCGCCTGAGGCAGTTGATCCGCGCCAAAGCAGTGTGCTTGCTTGCCGCCGATTGGCTTGATCTCGCGCATCAGCAGTTTTCGCTTTGCGGCGTCACTTTCCAGGTCGTACAGCGCGCGATGGCTGAGCATGCTGTCGCTGACCATCAGCCATACCGATCCGCTTGCCTGCTTCTTGGGAACGAGTACATAGGGGCGGTCGCTGCCGCCATCGATTCGCGCATGGCGGCCCGGCACCTCAACCTGATAGTCCTTCTCCGTCCACCATAAGACGATCAGGCGCCCATTCTCGAGCACCTGGTATTGCCGGGTCCACATCCGCCCGTTCTCGAAATAGCAGAGATAGAGGAAACCGTTCGGGCGCAACATACGAAGGCCCTGCTGTTTGTCGCCCGAGAGCACCGGATACGGGCTAGTCAGCGCCGTACCCGGGTGGCAAGGGGCTTCCGCCACCCCATATCGCAACGGATAAATGGGCAGCCCATGCTCACAAGGCGGCGGAGAGATCGCTTTGCCGCATCGCTTCTCGCTGGGATGGTCCGGGCTGAGCGCCTTTTTGTACTGGCTTGCCATGATCAGTTCCTTACGTCTATGCGTCGCGTTCCATCAAGCGCACTTCGGCGTCAAACAGCCGCTGTCTCCCGTTCACCTGCCGCTGAAGCAAAGCATCACGCAGCGCGGCATCCTGGGAAAAGTATTCGTGCGGATACCGGAAACGCAGGGCCATGTAGTGCCGCACATCCCGCTCCGTGACAAGCGCCAGTTGATCGGTCGCCTCGCCAGCAAAATGAGCCAGATGCCGCCATAGCATCGGTTCGTTGTCCGGGTGGTCGTATGCCGGGAAACGCTGGCGAAATTCACGTGCGCAGTCGCGCATGAACCATGCATAGCTGGCACGATCGAGCGCAGCCTCGTCGTCCTGCGTAAGCGCAATGGGCTCGTCCGTCGACGGTAGAAGACGATCGCCTGACGGCGCATCGGCAAACAGCCATTCCCCCGTCTGCTCATCGCCCTCATGCCAGATGAAGCGCTGAATCGGACCGAACAGTTCGGACAACCGGCTTGCCGGCAATCCTTCGCAGAGTTCTTCGAGTTGCCGTGCGGCATGCAGGCCGAAACCGATCGGAAAGCCGTCAGATGCAGTCAATACATGCAGGCGTTGGAGGTGATGAATCAAGACATCGCCATCGTCCGGGCCGAGCAGGATCAATCCGGCCGACTGGCGTAGCCAGTGAGCGACGGCGTGACCATAAAGCGGCTCGTCGAGCGGTACTAGCAGCGGTCCGTGCCGGTACCCTGGCACACCGTACTCCCGGGCGGTATTGCGCCAGACCCAGTGGTAGTCGAACCGCTTGGTCACGGCCTGAACGTCCTCTCCAAGCGCTTCGCTGCAAGCGCCACTCAGGCATAACCAGGGGCGCGGCCCATCCTGCAGCGGTGCCCAGTTTGTACGAGGCAGTGCGTTCACGACCTGGCGCGGCCAGCGCCGGGGCTCAAGCGTCGGATTTATCATGCACTTCCCTTCCCGCACGGGCAGGGCTTGCGCGGACAGGAGCCATCCGCACGCATCGCGCAGGCCTGGTCCATGCCTTGCCCCGCGCGAGGCGCTGCGGGTAACGAGAGTGCGTTTCGCTCTCCGCCACCGCTCTGGCTCATCGGCCCTTTCACGCGAATCGCCGTGGCATCCAGTGTGATGCCGCCGCTGTCGATGCGTACGGTCCCACCTGGTCCCTTGAGGACGACAGCCTCGGCCGCGTGGATTTCGTAGACCTTGGTGCGGTGCTGGATGGCTTGCCCGGCCGCGACGTCCATTCGTCCTTGTACGCGTTGCTCGTAGTGCCCGCCGATCTCCGCCGTGTGGTTGGCGGCCGTCTTGTCGCGGCGGTTGTTGCCGACCTCTTCCGTGCGGTCCTTGCCCGTCGTGATCGTGTGGTTGCGACCGATCGCCAAGAAGTCGTCCTGGCCGATGTCGTGCCGACGGTCTTGTCCGATCGTGACCTGTTCGTCGTGCCCCACCGTCTCCTTGCGGTCATTGCCGATCGCAATCGTCTCATCGTGCTCGACCTGCTCGCTGCGGTCATTGCCCACGAACGTCGTTTCGTCGTGGTTGACGTGGATGTTCTGATCGCGCTGCGCGTGAACGTAGATTTCCTCTTGTCCGGCCTCGTCCTCGAAACGCAGCTCGTTGTAGCCGTCGCCCTTGTGCGTCTGGCTTTTGATCGTCATTCGCGTCTTGTGGCGCGGCAGTTCGTAGGGCGGTAGCTGCAGGCGGTTGTAGGTGCGGCCAGTGATGATCGGCTGGTCCGGGTCGCCATCGAAGAAGTCGACGATCACCTCCTGACCGATGCGTGGGATCGCCATGTGCCCCCACAGCGCACCCGCCCAGTTCTGCGCCACACGGATCCAGCACGAGCTGTGCTCGTCATGCTTCCCCTGGCGGTCCCAAGGGAATTGCACTTTCACTCGGCCGTATTCGTCGGTGTAGATCTCTTCGCCCTCCGGGCCGACCACCACCGCCGGCTGCGGGCCGTCGATGCGCGGGCGCGGCAGCGGCTCGGCACGCCATTCCGCGTCGTCTGGCACCAGGACTGCTTCGTAGCCGTAATACGTGCCGTGTTGTGCGTCGGCGCTTTCTTCCCTTTGGCTGGTGTGTTGCTTGCCGTGATGCACCAGGCTCACCGGACGCCAGCTGCGGTTCATGTCCTCGCGCGGGTGACCAGTGAGCTCGAAGGCGATGCCCGGTTGCAAGCGCGCGTCGTCACCATTCACGATAGCCGTGCGCGCATCACGCCGATGACCACGCAGGCGATCCTGGGTGAACGCCTTGCCACTGGCTTCGTGTTTATATCGCCCCGGATAGTCGTAGCGCGCGTAGCCACGGCCTTGATGATCGAGATCGGTTCCGTTACGCGGGTACTCGTGATTGAAGCGCGGATTCTTGAATGTGTAGTCGCGCTGCACCTGGCGGGCGGTACGTACATGCTCGGTGTAGGCAAAGGTCCGCAGGCACGGTTGCGGCTGATCGCCGCCCGGCGTGGCGTTGTACAGCACGGGTTCGCCATCGAGGCGACCGAAGATGAACAGCCGGTCGCAATGAATCAGCCGGTGCCCCTCCTTGCCATGCCGGAACGCGTAGAAGAAGCCTTCCTCGCGCAGGATGCGTTCGATGAACGCGTAGTCGGTGTCGCCGGCCTGCACGCAATACTCGCGCGCCAGATGCTCGTTGGTGGCCCGTTGCTCGTAGTCCATCGTCAGGCCATGTGCCTTGAGCACGGCGGTGGCGATCCCGGTCACGCTCAGGGTCTGGAAGATCCGCCAGTCGGACGACAGCTTGAGGCGTGCCAGACGCGGCTCGACCACGGCCGAGTAGCGGGTGCGTCGAAAACCGGTATCGCCCTGAACGAACGACGACACCGCACCGTGTACATAGCGTACGGGCTGCCCACCCTGCCAGATCGTGAGCAGGCCGTTGCGATCGAGTATCTGACCGAAGTCGATAGCCGGATCGACGCTGGCCAGTTCGACCTGCAGGAGGAAAGTCTCGGATAACCCCTCATGCAGCGTGAACTCGACGACCTCAAACGACTCGTCTCCGGCAGCAAAGGTAAAACGCAGGTCAGATTGCGTGGGCATAGAAGATCCTTGCCGACCCAGGACCGGGGCAGCAGTCATCAATGGCGAACAGCGGCAAACGACGCAAATAGCGGCTGATTAAAGTGCCTCGGCCCAGCCCCATCCGCTCTCACGGACAGGTTTGCGCTCGTACTCGGCGGGGATCAAAAGTATCGAGCTATCGTTCTAGCGTCTATCGGACGAATCTGAAATTCACGGAAAGATTCACCCAAAGCACGATCCGCCAGCGAACGGGCCCGTAGCGTCGTGTTCGCATCGAGCAAACGAGCGTCAATGAAATGAAGCGCGCTGAAACGCGACTGTCGATGGCCAGTGGACTATCCGGGGATCATCGAAATGGAGAAAAAAAGATTGGGGCGTGGACTCGTCATATCGCGGAAGCGGTGACACGCCCGCGCCGGCCTTCCCCATGAAAAACGCCGCCGACAGTGACTGTCGGCGGCGCTTTCTTCATGTCCGGCTCAACCGTTGTTGACCTGCTGCCGCAAACGCTCGACGTCCACATGCTTCAAGTAGTTCGTAATGTTCTGCCAGATCGGATGGAACCCGTAGCCACCGTGCTGCAGTTCATCGAGCGCCTGCTCGCGCGTCCAGCCTTGATACACCATCCGGTACAACGCCGACACGAGACCCGTACGATCGGCGCCGTGCTGGCAGTGGATCAGCACCGGCCCGTCCTGGTCGGCCGTGCGCAGCGCCTTCAATGCAGTGACCATGTCCTCATCGCGGATGTCCCACGTGTTGATCCGGATGCGCTGCATCCTGATCTGCGTACCGGCCAGGATGGTGTCGTCCGCGTGAAACGAACGGAAGCTGATGACCTTGCGGATACCGAGCTTCTGCAGTTCCGGCACGTCCGAGCGCGACAGCTGGGCGCTGCGGTACAGCGTCGGCGTAATGCGATGCAGGTTGTTCACATGCGCATCGGTCACGCTCTGCGCCCATTTGATGGGCCGGGCGGACACCTCGGAGGCCAGGTCCGCGTGGGCCGGCTGCACGAGCCCGGCAAGCGTGACGGCGAGCGCGGCAATGACGGCGATTTTCATGTCGGGTCCGGGATCAATAAAACGCGCGCTTGCGCTCGCGGGAAACGATGAACAGCACGATCGCGGCGGCGCTCATCGTCCAGTAGTCGGTCGGGGCCACGCCCAGCCAGTGGATATGCCACGGCACGTTGGCCGGATTGAAGCGGGCCAGGCCATACGCGGGATTCAGCACGAACCACAGGAAATCCTCGGTCAGCCAGAACACCATGATGCACGCGATGATCCGCGCTTCGACGCGCCACGACCACCGTCCGTTGAACACCGCGGGCAGGTGAAAGAACAACGCGACGAACGGGAACACCCATGCGTGGTAGCCGGTCATCGGCCGCCCGCCCCAGAAGATGTCGAGCAGCCAGTGATGTTCGATGCGCCACGTCGGCAGGTTGGCGGCCCAACCCGCGCTGCCTTCGATCTGGATCTCGACGTTCGCGAAGAAGTACGCAAGCAGCACGACCCACGCGACGACGAACACCGTATGGCGCGTCGGCACAAAACGCGCGACGCTCATGCAGCCGGCTCCAGGCCCAGCACGCGATCGAGCACGAAGCGGCCGGCCAGCGGCCGCCCGAGCGGCGCGAGACGGCGACGCATGTCGGCAAGACGCTCGGGCGTCTGCAGCAACGCGCGGATCCGGTAGACGAGCGCATCGTCGTCGATCGCCTTCAGCGCGACACCCTGTTCGAGCAGGAAATCCGCATTGCGCTCTTCCTGGCCCGGAATCGGCGAGTTGACGATCATCGGCAGCTGCATCGCGAGACATTCGGACGTCGTCAGGCCGCCCGGCTTCGTGATCACGAGGTCGGCACAGGCCATCAGGCGTTCAACCTGCTGCGTGAAGCCCTGCGGAAACAGCCGGCCCGGATGCTGCGCGGCGAGTTCCTGCAACGACGCCAGCATCGCCTTGTTCTTGCCGGCCAGCGCGATCAATTGGAAGTCGGAATCCATCTCGAGCAGGCGCGCGGCCAGCACGTCGAGCCCGCCGAGGCCCGCGCCGCCGGACATCATCAGGAAGGTCGGGCGCGCGGGATCGAGGCCGAATTCGGCTGCGCAGGCCGCGCGATCGAGCGGCTGGCCGAACGCCGGCATGATCGGGATGCCGCTGACATGCACAGTGTCGGGCGCCATGCCGCGCGCATGCATGCGCCACGCGATCTCGTCGTTGGCCGCGAAATAGCCGCGCATGTTCGGCACAACCCACATGCTGTGCAGGTCGAAATCGGTGACCTGCACCCACACCGGCGTATCGACGCGCCCCTTGCGGATCTCGCGCGACAGCAGTTCGGCGGGCAGGAAGTGCGTGCAGATGATCGCGTCCGGGCGCTGCCGCTCGATCTCCGCGAGCAGCGCCCGGCAATTGAGCCGCTCGATCGCACGCCGGATCTTCTGCGACGGTGCGGCGGGATCGACTTCGTCGGTCTTCTGGTACAGGTAGCCCCACAGCGCCGGCTGGCTGCTGACGAGCTTGATGTAGAGGTCGGTGTACAGCTTGCGGAAGCCGGTGGACACGAAATCCATCACGTCCAGGTGGGTGGCTTCGATGCCGGCGGGATGGTGGTCGGCGAACGCGCGGATCGCTTCGGCCGCTCGGGTATGGCCGGCGCCGGCGCTGACGCTCAGGAGGAGGATCTTCTTGTTTTGCTTTGACATCTGACTGACCGTTTCGATGAAGGTGGTCCGGACGCGGGTTCGCGGCGGCGCTCTCACGCGGCGGCGGTTTGCGTCCGGCTTACAACAAGCTTGGCAGATCTTCGATGGTGCGGGCGGGCGGTTACAGCGAAGCGATCGCAGGCATCGACTGCGGAATCATACTGCGTTCGGTCGAGGGTGCCTGGATCGGGGGTGGCGCGAGACGGTCGGGCGGTCTGGCGATCTGGCGGTCTGGAAGGATAGATGGCGTGGAAGGCGTGGCGCGCGGCCGGTGTGGGCGCCGATGGCACGACGGTCCGGCACGCCGCCGCCTGACGCCCGTTCACGCGTGCGAACGGGGCCAGGTATTTCGGCTCACGCAAGGACGCTCGTGCCGGATTTGTTTGGAATCCTTTCGTATCGCTTCGAAAATGGCAATGCGTCAGCCAGCCTTGTCCCCGTGTTCCCCGAATCAGGGCGTTACAACACCCCGCTTCCGCATCCGTTTCCCGCGAACGATCGGATTCCATCGCGACGTCAGGCTCATTGCGCCTTGCAGTCCTTCGAACGCGACGTCCTCCTTTGGCCCGAATCGACTGACCGCCGGCCACGCGAGCACGTGATCGAGCCACGCCTGCCACTCGTCACCATGAAAGCGGCGACCGACTTCCCGCACGGCGTCCGGTGCAGCGATCACGATGCCCGCCAGCAGATAGTAGGCCCAGAAACTACCCGCGCCGACGAGTTGATCGAGTCGGCACACGGACAACGCCGCGAGCAGCCCGTCCACCGACGCGAGATCGGCACGATGCGTGTGAATGGCTCGTGCAACGAGGTTGTGCTGACCGCCATACGCGGCAACAGAGGCCCCGTCGCCAGCGGCGAGTGCGGCCGAGCACGTCACGAGCGCAGCCATCTCGTCAATGCGCGATGCATCGTTGCGCGGCCCGCACACGCGCAGCACGATCGCGTCGATGACGGCGCCGGGCATCGTCGACGTTTCTCCACTCGCTGCTGCGACGACGGCCAGCCTTTCTCTCAGGTTCTTCGCTGGCGGCATGTCGTCCCGCGCGCCCTTTTCATGTTCAGTGCATTCACCGTCATCGCCCCCGTTGCATTCGACACCGCCGGCAATCCGCTCGAGCGCGGCCCAGCCGATATCGGGATCCTCGAATGCGCATGCATCGATCACGCCGTGCGCGGTGTCGAACACGGCGCGCGACCCGGGGCAGCTGCGTTCGGCTTCGGCGAGTTGCTGCATCGACGGCACATGCGAGCATGCGCCGATCGGGCCGGTCAGATCGCATGCGCAGGCACCGCCGTCCGAGGCGATCCATGGCGCGAGCCGGTGAAGCATCGCCGCCGCTTCTTGGGACAGGTTCGCGCCAGCCCGCATGCGCATCGCGTGCGACGCGATGACGGTCGTGTCGTCGGCGTCACCCGCCTCCGCCGCGCAAGCGGCAGCATCGAGATGTTCGATCAGGTACTGCAGCCACGCGGCCGTGCGCAGCCGGTCAGGCGTCGCGCCGCGGGCATCTCCATACTTTTCTGGATCGGTAAGCATGGGTCTTCCGGGATAGTTCTGGCCAATTGGAATAGTGGTAATTCAGTCGGATCGGATGGCACGGTACGCCGTTCCGCCCCGCAAGACCACGCGCATCGGATCGCGACACGTGTGGTCGACCTGTCATCACGCTGATACGGGCGACGGCTAAAAAACGTCGAAGAAGCGGAAGTCCGCGTACATCCGGCACCACCTTCGTGCGCAGCGCGCACCCGGCCGCGATCTGCAGCGCTTACTGAACGTGGAACTTCGGCGACGTCATGACGGTGCCGTTCACCGTGCAATCCGGCGTCAGCACGGCATTGTTGAACGTCGCCGACGAGTTCTGATCGTTCCACGCCGCCATGACCTTGCTCGGCCCGCATGTGCCGAGCAAGGTCACATTCAACTTCACGTTGTTGATCGACACTTGCGTCGTGCTGTCCACTTGCCCCGTCCACGGCGACACACTGGTCGCACTACCCGTGATCAACCCGCACAAGGAACCACCGGTGATCTGGGTCGACGTGATGTTGATGATGCCGGTCGGCGTGACGGTGCCGTTGAGCGTCAACGTACAGCCGATCGGACTGACCGCACCCTTCTGGAGCGACGTAAACCCCGCCGCCGAAAACGGCTCGCCGTTCGGATTCATCGGCTGGCCGTCCGCGCGCGATACGGTCACCGCAAAAGCAGGCGCGGCCGAAACCGCGGTAAATACCACTGCAGCAACAAGCGATGCAATTTGACGAATTTCCATTTGTACGGCCCTCTCTCTTGATATATGGCGGCCTTACACGAGAAACGCGACCGCTCTGCAGAATGAATCCGGCCGCCGCGCCCATGCACGCGACGGCACGAACCCATCGAAACCGCGTAAGCCCGCCGCATGAACCGCACGGCCCTCGCGCACGGCGGGCATCCGCTTCGATCCGCGATCGCTTACTGCACGTGGAACTTCGGCGACGTCAGAACCGTGCCAGCCACCGTGCAGTCCGGCGTCAGCACGGAATTGTTGAACGCCAGCGACGAGTTCGTATCGCTCCACGTCGTCACGACCTTGCTCGGCCCGCAGGTGCCGAGCAGCGTGACGTTCACCTTCACGTTGTTGATCGACAACTGCGTCGTGCTGTCAGCCTGGCCCGTCCACGGCGACGTACTGCTCGCGCTGCCGCTGATCAGCGAGCACGTCGCGCCGCCCGTGAACGTCGTCGACGTGATGTTGACGATGCCGGTCGACGTGATCGTGCCGTTGAAGGTCGCGGTACAGCCTGCGCTGATCGCTCCCTTGCTGAGGTTCGTGAGCCCGGTCGCCGAGAACGGCTCGCCATTCGGGTTCATCGGCTGGCCGTCGGCCCGCGTAACGGTGACTGCGAAAGCAGGCGCGGCCGAAACCGCGGTGAAAGCCACTGCAGCAACAAGCGATACGATTTTGCGAATGCTCATTTGAACTGCCCCCTCTCTTCACTAATGGCGGCACGCCGCCAGGAACGCGACCTCCCGGCCGGAAAGGTCCGGCCAGCCGGTCGCAGGAAGCCGCCGGCGCGCGTCATGCGCACCGGTCGGCTCAGAACTTGTAGGAAATCCCGACGAACGTGATCAGCGGGTCGGCCTTCAACTTCGTGCGCGTGGTCGCGAGCGTCGAGCCGTCGGCCGCCTTGATTACCAGCGACGAGTAGGTCTTCAGCGGCATGTAGGTCAGCGTCGCCGTTACGCCCCAGTGCTTGTCGATCGCATAGCTCGCGCCGACGTTGTAGACGGGCGTGAACGACGACGACGCCTTGCCCTCCACCGACGTCGCGCCGGGCTTGCCGGCGCCGGCCGCGAGCACGCTGCCGAGGTTCTCGTTGATGTCCTTCGCGAAGTTGCCGTTCAGTTCGATGTTGCTGAACCAGCTGTACGCCACGCCGATCCCGACGAACGGGCGGAACCGCGCCGTCGACGAATTGAAGTAGTACTGCAGAATGATCGTCGGGCTCCACTGCCGTGCGTTCTTCACCGCCGGCTGATTCGCCGGATTGTCCATGTTGACGCTGCCGAGCGCACCGGCCGGGCCGGGCGGCCGGATCGAGCCGTGCCCGGTCAGCGTGAACTCGGGCGGTACGCCGAGCACCGACGTCACCGCGATATGGTCGGTGAAGAAGTGCGTGAGCGTGAGGCCGACGGTATCGGCGTTGTTGACCGTCAGGCTCGTGCCCGGCGACGTGAACGACCCAGGCAGGCGCAGCGGCCCGTTGATCGGCATGCCGGCAAGATTCGTCGTCAGCCCGTTGGTCGAATCCTGCGGCATGATGTGCAGCCAGCCCAGCGTCGCGACGTTGTCGCCCGCCTGCTGGGCCGATGCGAGCGTCGACACGCCTGCGACGACACCCGCGACAATCAGCTTCTTCATGAAGTCTCCCCTCATTCTGTCCGGGCGCCGCGCTTCCGCGCGCGGCGCCACCGTGTCTCCATCCAGGCGTGCGTCACTGCACGAATGCGCCGACCGTGAAGTACGGGTTGCTCGTATCGTTCATGTCGAGGAACCCGAATACGCCGCCGGTGAACACGAACTTACCGGTCGCCGGCCCCGACGCCGCATCCGCATGCACGGTGGTGACGACCCCGGGCACCTTCTGCGTGTAATCGAGGTTCAGCGCTCGCGTGAGCGCGGCCTGCGACGCATTGAACGGATCGAGCAGCGTGGCCTGTGCGCCGACGAGCGCGGTCGCGCGGTAGTTGAACGCGCTGTCGACACCCGTGTACTCGCCGTTCTGCGAGCCTTGCGCGATCGCCGTCTGCGGGCTCAGGAACGAGATGCCCGATTCGTCGTCCGCGCTCGGCGGGCCTTGCGTGAGGTCCGCGTTGGCCGCGCCGGTGCGGATGAAGATCGGCACGAGCTGGTTGCGCAGCTTGCCGACGATCAGGATTCCCTTGCCGGCCTTCGCCGGATCGAGCGCGGCGAGCGTCGGCGGAATCTGCGGCTGGTAGTTGAGCGACTGGAACGCCGGCGCATCCGGACGCAACGTGAACGGCTGGTTCACGGTCGCGCTCGACGCGAGCGGCTGCCCGCCGTTCTTCTTGCCGAAGTTGTCGGTCTCGACGTAGCTGCCGTCCGCGTTGATCGTGACCTGCTGGTCAAGCGCCACCGGCTGGAAGCTCTGCGACGGCACCTGGTGATAGCCGAGCTGGTTGTACTTGCCGGCGATCTTCGTCAGGTCGGTTTCCAGCGACGAGAAGCTGATGAACGGGTAGTACGGGAACGTCGTCTGCGGAATCTTGCCGACGCCGATCACGCCGTTGAACTGGATCGTCGCGCCGGGAATCGCGCCGCCCAGCACGCCTTCGCCGAGGAACAGCCGCGCGGGCCGGTTCGGGTCGAGGCTCGCGTTCTGCATCCGGAACGTGCACTGGTTCAGCTTCACTGTCGGCAGCCCCGTTTCGTCGGCCAGCGTACCGTCGACCACGTTGGCGGGCGCCGTGTCGCGCGTCGGCTGCACGGTGCCCGTGGTGGTCGGCACCGGCGATGCGAGATACGTCATCCGGTATGTCATCTTCGTCGTATCGAGCTGCACCTTCACCAGTTCGCCCGAACCGGAGCCGCCGATGAACACCGTGTTGTAGTCGATCGTCTGCGGGCACAGCCGGACCACCGGTGCGGGCGGCGGGTCGCCGTCGCCGCCGCAGGCGGCCAGCACGGGCGCGAGCGACGCCGCAGCCATCCAATGCTTCACATTCATAGGAATCCTCTTTAATTTCGTTTCGCCGGCGGCGACGCGCGCGCCGCCGGTGTTCCGTGTTCAGTACGCCGTCACTGGACGAACGCGCCGACCGTGAAGAACGGGTTGATCTTGCTGTTGTTGACGACCATCGCGTAGACGTTCCCCGCCGTCACGAGCCAGCCCGTGTCGCCCTTGCTGAAGATCGCCACGTTGCCGTTCGCCCCCTTCGCGTTGAAGTCCTGCGAGGCCGTGATCTTGATCTTGCCGGGCGTCGCCTGCGTATAGTCGAGCGCGAACTGCGACGTAACCGACGACGTCTGCGGGTCGATGAATGCCGCGGTGGCGCCCTGGAACAGCGTCGACGTGTAGTTCGCGGCAAGCGTCGACACGGCGGTGCCGTCCGTGCAATTTCCGGCCTCGGGCATGAAGAACGTGCCGTTGAACGTGCCGGGCAGGTCCGGATGCGGCATCAGGCTATTGAAGCTCGGCCCCGAATTCCCCGGCGCGCCATACAGGCCGTTGGACGTCACCACCCCGCATGCGGACGCGCTCGTCGCACCGATGAAACCGCCCTTGAGCGCATTGGCCGCGACCGGCTGCGCGGGAGACAGCATCGAGATGCCGACTTCCGCGTCGGCGACCGACGCCAGCAGGTTGCTCGCGTCGGCATGCGAGTAGCCGACGCGAATCACGATCGGCACCAGCACACCGTTCAGCTTGCCGACGATCATCACGCCATGCGCCTGGGTCGGCGACAGCAGCACGAGCGGCTGCTCCTGGCCGGCCGACGGATAGGGCTTGCCGGGATTCGCGCCGCTCACGAACACGTTATCGGCGCTGCCGTCCGTGTTCTTGCGCAGCGTCCACGGCGTGCCGGTCGTCTGGCACGAGTAGTCGCTGCCCGACGTGATCGTGCACGTGCCGTCCGCATTGAATGTCTGGTTCCAGTTCACAACATCCGGCTGCCAGCCCTGCGGGGTTGCGGTCTGAAAGCTGCTGCCGGTCGGCGACAGATGAATGCCGACCTCGTTGTAGACGCCGGCCACCTTCGCGAAATCGGTCTCGGTGTCAGTAAAGCCGATAAACGGATAGAAATCGAACGTGCGCGACGGCACGGTGCCGATAAAGAGGCCCGGCGCGAGCGGAATGCCGTCGAACTGGATCGTCGCACCCGGAATCCCGCCGCCGACCACGCCATTGCCGACGAACAGCATCGGCGGATCGGTGCGCTTGATCGTCACCGCATACTTGCCGTCGCTCGTCGCGCCGCTGTCGAGCACGAACGCGCAGCGGTTCTGCTCGGCGGTCGGCAGATTGGTCGGATGATGGAAGGCGCCGCTGATGGTCAGGCCCGCGCGCGTGTCGTTGACCTGCCCCGCAGACGTCGGCACGGACGAGTCGAGGAATTGCATCTGATACGTGAGCTTCGTCGTGTCGAACTTCACCTTCACGTACTCGCCGCTACCTGCGCCGCCCGTATACGTCGTCGTGTAATCAAGCGCGTCCGGACACAGCTTCGTCACGACGGGCGGCGTCGTTTCAGCACCGCTCGGCCCGCATGCGCTCCCCGAGCACTGCGGCACATTGATCGGCCCCGGATCGTCGCCGCCGCCGCAACCGGCGACGAACGGCAGCGCCAGTACCGCGCACGACAAAATCGCCTTCCGCCATTCAGGAATGCAAATCATCAACCCCTCCTTTTCAGGTACGACAAGTCTCGTCCGGACAGGCTGCATGGCCCGCCGGTTGGTATCGCGCCGCGGCACGAACGCGCGGCGCATGACGGTGCGCGCAAGACGGCCGCGATGCCGGTCAGGCAAATGCGGCACACGCCGCGGCGGCAGACAAGCGCTCTCCCGCGGCGCCGTCATGCGGCACGGCGCCGTGAGAACAATCGAAACGGGAAGTGGTTCGCCGCTACACGGCGACAGGACAGCGCAGGGTCGCGATCTGCATCGCGTCTGCATTCAGCGAAAAAACGGGAAACGGCAGTCCGACTGGCCCCGCGGAAAGGCGTCTCATGTATTGGTCTCCATCCGTACGCTTGATTCGTTATCGTGATGCGTCGTTTGTCGAGACTATGATCGGACGATACCCACAAGTAAATGGATGCAGAGTTCCAAACGACCGAAACCGCGCAATCCTAGCGTTTACACGGTGTTTGACAGATTTTCAAACAGCCTTCAATTTATTTGCTCAGACAAATACCCGGGCTGTATAACACGCGTTTGAACAGCGACTGCCAACCCGCGCCTGACCAAGCCAGCCGGGCCTGAGCCGCTTTCTCACATGTTGCGGCGCACCCTTACACGTCGATGATCGCGAGCGTACCGTGACTGCCCGGCAGCACCGCGTGAAGGGTGCCGGCCAGCGCCAGGTACATCTGCCCGGCCTCGACCACGATCGTCTCGCCCCCGACCTCGAGCATCATCCGGCCGTCGAGCACCAGCAGCCCCTCGTTGTAGTCGTGCACTTCCGCTTCGTAGGCTTGCGCATCCATGCGCAGCACCTTGATCCTCGCCGGCCCCACCTCGCCGACGATCGTGGATTTCCACGCGACGGCCTGCGCCGCCGCCACGGATTTGAAATCGATCAAAGACATGCGCCCCGCTCCGTGAACGATGAAAGGAACGCATTATCGCGAGCGCCGCGCATGCCGTCCCGGTACGGCGCGACGGCCTTCGGGCGGCACAGTCGGCCGGCTACCCGCGCCGCCGCCAAGCGGAAACGCGATCGCTGCCCGATTCGCCGAAAACGACGCAAATTGTTCGCGCATTGCAAATAAAGCGACGCGTTATTCAACGATGCGCCGTCAATTCACGCAAATCCGGCACCGGCAACGCGCGCCCTTTCCACGAGAATGCATTTCCATCTATCGATTGCTAATATGGCGGTCCCGCGATCCCGCACCACCATGCCGTTCGACATGACGCCCGTTCGCCATGCCGTCCCCGGTCCCGGCCGCTTCGCAGCGGCGGCGGCACCGGGCACGCACGGCGCACGTCGTCGCGCTGGCCGGCCGTGCCATCCGTGAGCATGCAACCGATCCTTTCCGTCTCCGACCTCTCCAAGACTTACGCGTCCGGCTTCCAGGCGCTGAAGCACGTGACCCTCGACATCCGCCCCGGCGAGATCTTCGCGTTGCTCGGGCCGAACGGCGCCGGCAAGACGACACTGATCGGCTCGATCTGCGGCATCGTCACGCCGACCGAAGGCCGCGTGACGGTCGGCGGCCACGACATCCGCGATCAATACCGCGCGGCCCGCGAACTGATCGGCCTCGTGCCGCAGGAACTGACGACCGACGCGTTCGAGACCGTCTGGGCGACCGTGTCGTTCAGCCGCGGCCTGTTCGGCAAGGCGCCCGATCCCGCCTATATCGAGAAGACGCTGAAGGCGCTGTCGCTGTGGGACAAGCGCGACAACAAGCTGATGACGCTGTCGGGCGGCATGAAGCGCCGCGTGATGATCGCGAAGGCGCTGTCGCACGAACCGCGCATCCTGTTCCTCGACGAACCGACGGCCGGCGTCGACGTCGAGCTGCGCCGCGACATGTGGAAGCTCGTCGATTCGCTGCGCGACAACGGCGTGACGATCCTGCTGACCACGCACTACATCGAGGAAGCCGAGGAAATGGCCGACCGGATCGGCATCATCCTCGGCGGCGAGCTCGTGCTCGTCGAGGAAAAGCACGAGCTGATGCGCAAGCTCGGCAAGAAGCAGCTCACCGTGCAGCTCGAGCACCCGCTCGCGGACGTGCCGCCCGCACTCGCGCCGTTCGGGCTCGAACGCGCGGACGACGGCGCCGCGCTCGTCTACACGTACGACTCGCAGCGCGACGACGCGAGCATCGCGAAATTGATCAACGCGCTCGGCTCGGCCGGCATCGGCTTCCGCGACCTGCACACGACGCAGAGCTCGCTCGAGGACATTTTCGTCAGCCTGATCGACAACCGCCGCAACGGCCTGCAAGGAGCCTGACGCATGAACCTGCATGGCATCCGCGCGATCTACCGCGCAGAAATGGCACGCACGCGCCGCACGCTGATGCAGAGCATCATCGCGCCGGTGATCTCCACGTCGCTGTATTTCGTCGTGTTCGGCTCCGCGATCGGCTCGCGCATCAGCGACGTGAACGGCATCGGCTACGGCTCGTTCATCGTGCCAGGGCTCGTGATGCTGTCGCTGCTGTCGCAGAGCATCTCGAACGCGTCGTTCGGCATCTACTTCCCGCGCTTCACGGGCACGATCTACGAGATCCTCTCCGCGCCCGTGTCGTACTGGGAGATCGTGATCGCGTACGTGGGCGCAGCCGCGTCGAAGTCGATCCTGCTCGGCGTGATCATCCTCGCGACGGCCGGCCTGTTCGTGCCGCTGCACATCCTGCATCCGTTCTGGATGGTGCTGTTCCTCGTGCTGACGGCGATCACGTTCAGCCTGTTCGGCTTCGTGATCGGCATCTGGGCCGACAGCTTCGAGAAGCTGCAGCTCGTGCCGCTGCTGATCATCACGCCGCTCACGTTCCTCGGCGGCAGCTTCTACTCGGTCGACATGCTGCCGCCCGCGTGGCGCGTCGTCACGCTGTTCAATCCGATCGTCTACCTGGTCAGCGGCTTCCGCTGGTCGTTCTACGGGATCGCCGACGTGCACGTGGGCGTCAGCCTCGGCGCGACGTCGCTGTTTCTCGTGATCCTGCTGGCGATCGTCGCGTGGATGTTCCGCACCGGCTACAAGCTGAAGAATTGACGCAAGACGGCCGCACCCCGCGCCGCCGCCGATGACGCATTTGGGCAAGCAGGCGGCGCTTTTCCTCTGATGCGGCATTTTGTGGTCGCGTCTACTGAAGATGAAGCATCGGGGCCACGAAGCACGCGCTTCGCGGCCCTTTTTCATTTCAGAGGACGCCATGCCCGCCGCCACCGCTCCCGCCTCCGCCGCCGCCCGGCTCGAACGCCTGCCGTTCTCCGGCTATCACAAGCGGATCTTCTTCATCATCGCGATTGCGTTCTTCTTCGACTCGGTCGACCTCGGCACGATGACCTTCGTGCTCGGCTCGATCCGCAAGGAGTTCGGCCTGTCGACCGCGGCCGCCGGCCTCGTCGCGAGCGCGAGCTTCTTCGGGATGGTGCTCGGCGCAGCCGTCGCCGGCCTGCTCGCCGACCGCTTCGGCCGCCGGCCCGTGTTCCAGTGGAGCATGGTGCTGTGGGGGGCGGCCTCCTACCTGTGCTCGACCGCGCAGAGCGTCGACGCGCTGATCGTCTACCGCGTGCTGCTCGGGATCGGAATGGGGATGGAATTCCCGGTCGCGCAGACCTTGCTGTCCGAATTCGTGCCGACCGAGAAGCGCGGCCGCCTGATCGCGTTGATGGACGGCTTCTGGCCGCTCGGCTTCATCACGGCCGGCATCGTCGCGTACTTCGTGCTGCCGCAGTTCGGCTGGCGCACCGTGTTCGCGCTGCTCGCGATTCCCGCCGTGTTCGTGCTCGTCGTGCGCCGCATCGTGCCGGAATCGCCGCGCTGGCTCGAGCATGCGGGCCGGCACGCGGAAGCCGACATGGTGATGCACACGATCGAGGCGAAGGTGATGCGCTCGGCCGGCGTCACCACGCTGCCG
>NZ_JAAGPE010000007.1:0-292 GCF_017104605.1 Burkholderia sp. Ac-20384
AGGCCGCGCCGCGAAATCACCGCTCCGCTTGCGCCGGCAGCCGAAGCGCGACCATGAAGCCGCGCGCCGTATTGCGCATCAGGATCTGGACGCGATGCCGCGCCGCCGTCGCGCGGACGAACGCGAGCCCGAGGCCAAAGCCGCCGCGCGCCGCGCCATGCGCGGATTCGAGCTGCCCGAACGTCTCGGTCGTGGCCGTGCGCTGCTACGGCGCGCTCTCCGCGCCGGTATCCTCGTCCCCGATCGCGCCTTACCCGTCCAGCTAGGAAGAGAGTCGGCAAGGGAAAAAGTG
>NZ_JAAGPE010000008.1:0-82874 GCF_017104605.1 Burkholderia sp. Ac-20384
TGGGCCGCGCCGCGAACTCACCGCTCCGCTTGCGCCGGCAGCCGAAGCGCGACCATGAAGCCGCGCGCCGTATTGCGCATCAGGATCTGGCCGCGATGCCGCGCCGCCGTCGCGCGGACGAACGCGAGCCCGAGGCCAAAGCCGCCGCGCGCCGCGCCATGCGCGGATTCGAGCTGCACGAACGTCTCGGTCGCGGCCGTGCGCTGCTCCGGCGCGATCCCGGCGCCGGTATCCTCGACACCGATCAGCCATGCACCGTCCTCGCTGCTGAGCGTGCAGTGCACGTCCGTGCCGGCCGGGCCGTACTTCAACCCGTTGTCGATCAGGTTCGCGACCGCGCGCGTCAGCATCATGCGGTCGCCCATCGTCACGCATTCGGTATCGGGCACGTGCGCGGCGACCCGGCTGCCGAGCCCAGCCGCCTTCTCCCACAGCTGGTCGACGGCGTCGAGCACGATCTCGTTGAGACTCACGACTTCGTGCGCGCGGCGCTCGGACTGCGCGCGGGTCAGGTGGATGAAGCCGTCGGCCAGCGCGAGCGCGCGCCGCGCATGGCCGGCAATGCGCTCCATGATCGCCGGCATCTCGCCGTGCTCGGTCCGGTAGACGTCGAGCAGCGCGAGGATCGAGGTCTGCGGCGAACGCATGTCGTGCGACAGGAAATCGAGTGCCTCGTCGCGCTGCCGGGACATCAGGTAGGAATTCGAGTGATAGCGGATGCGGGCGGCCAGTTCCATCGCGTCGGGGAGCTTCACCAGATAGTCGTTCGCGCCGGCGATGAACGCCTCGCGCTTGACGATCGGCTCCTCCTTCGCGGACAGCACGATGATCGGCACGCGAGCGGTGCCGGCGTCCGCACGCCACGCGCGGACCAGATCGAGGCCGTCGATCTCCGGCATCACGAGATCCTGCAGGATGACAGTCGGCTTCACGTCGCGCGCCACCGCCATCGCCCGGTGCGCATCGGTGCACACATGCAGGTCGATGTCGTGTTCGCTGCGCAGCGCGCGGCGGATCACCTCACCGACGAACGGTTGATCGTCGACGAGAAGGACCGATAACCCCGATTCAAGACAATCCGAGGCATTATCACCGCTCGATTCTTTCATAAATACAGTTTCAAACGCCGATTCTCCAATCGATTCTTTCATAGGAGTTGTTTATCAGACTTGGACGCTATCTTATTTTGGCGGTTGAAAAACCCGCCTGATTCCGCCGATATGGCCTGTCGGCGCTGCCTTGCAGGGCTCCGGACGCCGATTTCTCCCCGTTGGCGGCCGCATTACCTCCGCATCCTTTCTCTCAATAAACATAACCGGCTGATTCTAAATGAAATTAGAACACAGCATCTATCTCCTTCCGGTTTAGTTTTGCCAAATATGCAGAATGAGACGGAAACAGTTAAATCAGATCATTTCCGGATTCGAAAGACGATAACGTTTGCGACACCGGCGCGATAAGGTTTGCATGCGCTGCAAGGCTGGCTGCCTGCCGCATTCAAGGGCCGGATTAGAATCCGCGCAATCGGCGGGTGCGGGAAAGAAAAAAAGCGCACCGGGCAGCGATCGGCCCGGGCGCGCTTCGGGCCGGCTGGCACCGGCTGCTCGATGGCGGGATGACGAAGGCGTGCGGCCTTACCCGCGCGCGTGCTGCGCGGACACTTCCTGCAGGTCGAGGTCGCGTTCGAGCGCGTGCAGCATCTCGTCGTGGATGTGGCCCGAACGGTGCAGGCGCAACAGTTCGGTGCGCCCGGCCTTGATCGCGGCCAGCACGACGTCGTAGTGTGCGGCACGCACTTCTGCCGGATACGTGGGCTCGTTCTTCGCCCGCTCGGTCAATTCCGCGCGATACGTGTACTGCTCGAGCAGGCGCGGATGGATCACGACCCCGTTCTCGTCGCGCACGAGCGGCTGGATCGCCGCGAGCTGCGCCGCCTCGATGTACGCCCACGTCTGCGGCTCGGTCAGGTGGTGCGCCGCGCGTTCTTCGCGCTGCGGCAGGCGCAGCAGCCGGATCAGCGGCCCGATCGTCGTGCCCTGCAGCAGCACGGTGACGAGGATCACCGCGAACGACGCGACCAGGATCACGTCGCGGCCGGGCATCGCCTCGGGCAGCGACAACGCGATCGCCAGCGTGACGACGCCGCGCATCCCGGCCCAGCTCATGATCGTCGCGGCTTTCCAGTCGGGCGCTTCGCCGCGCCGCGCGATCCCGCGCACCGGCCACTTCAGAGCCTCGACCGCGTAGATCCACACGAAGCGCGACACGATCACCGCCGCCAGCACCGCGAACATCGGCGACACCATCGTGGCGAGCACCTGCTCGAAGCCGCCGAGCCGGTGGATCGCGCCGCGCAGCGACAGCCCGATCAGCACGAACACCATCGCTTCGAGCAGGAACACGATGACCTGCCAGAATGCGGTGCCGCGCGTGCGCACGGCTGCCGAGAACACCTCGTGCTGGTGCCAGCCGACGATCATGCCGGCCGTGACGGTGGCGATCACGCCGGACACTTCGACCATTTCCCCGGCGATATACGCGATCCAGCCGGCAATCACCGCAACGGTGATCACGAGATAGTCGTCGTCGAGCAGCTTCAGGAACCACACGACGAGCTTGCCGACCACGATGCCGACCACCACGCCGCCGAGCCCGAGTTCCGCGAAACCCACGACGGCGTGGCCGAGGCTGAAGGTGCCCGACAGCGCCGCGACAACCGCAAAGCGGAACAGCACGAGGCCGGCCGCGTCGTTCAGCAGGCTCTCGCCTTCAAGCAACACCATCAGCCGGCGCGGCAGCGCGACGCGCTCGAGCACGGCCTTCGCGGCAACGGCGTCGGGCGGCGACACGATCGCGCCGAGTGCAAAGCATGCGGCCCACGGCAGCGACGGCGCCACCCAGTGCACGGCAAAGCCGACCGCGAATGTCGTGAACACGACCGCACCGATCGCCAGCAGCAGGATGCCGCCGACGTTGCGCTTGAACTCCTCCCACACCGAGAAGTACGCGCCATCCATCAGCAGCGGCGGCAGGAACACCAGCAGCACCAGTTCGGGATCGAGATTGATCGGCGGCAGGCCGGGGATGAACGCGATGCCGATGCCGCCGATCAGCAGCGCGGCGGCGGGCGGCAACCGCAGCCGCTTGGCGATGCATTCGAGCGCGACGATCGCAAGGAATGACAACAAAACCAGCTTGAATGCCGAGACGGGAGACATGAATCGACCTCGTGAAGAATGAATTCGCGCTTTCCGGTGTCGTACCCCGGTCGGCAGTTTGGCGCGATTACATCACGAGGCGCGGCCCGCAGTCGAGCGCGTTCGGGCAGCGCGCTACGGGCATATGGCAAGCCCGGTGCCGGCCCGGTGCGTGCGACGCCATGAAAAACGGCACGCGGGCCGGCCCGATCGCCCGCCCGCGTGCCGTCGCGGCACCGCGCTGCCTGCGCGTTACCGGCGCCGCACGACCATCAGTCGCGGCTCGGTCATGTCCTCGATCGCGTAGCGGATCCCTTCGCGGCCGAGGCCCGAATCCTTCACGCCGCCGTACGGCATGTTGTCGACACGGAACGACGGCACGTCGTTGATCACGACGCCGCCGACTTCCAGTTCGTCCCACGCGCGCTGCGCATGCGTGAGCGAATCGGTAAACACGCCGGCCTGCAGCCCGAAATCGCTGTCGTTCACGCGCGCGAGCGCATCGTCGAAGCGGTCGAACTTCTCGAGGATCGCGACGGGGCCGAACGCCTCCTTCCGGTACAGGTCCTGCTCGTGCCCGACGTTCTCCAGCAGCGTCGCCTCGAACATCGCGCCGTCGACCTTGCCGCCCGCGACGATCTTCGCGCCTGCCGCGACGGCCGCGTCCATCCAGCCCGACAGCCGGCGCGATTCGGATTCGGAGATCATCGGGCCGACGAACGTCGACGGATCCTTCGGATCGCCCATCTTCAGCGAGCGCGTCTTCGCGATCAGCTTCTCGCGCAGCGCGTCGTACAGATCGGCATGCACGAGGATCCGCTGCACGCCGATGCAGCTCTGGCCCGACTGGTAGTACGCGCCGAACGCAAGGCGCTCGACCACGTAGTCGAGCCGGTCGCGCTGGTCCGCATCGACGATCGCGGCCGCGTTGCCGCCGAGTTCCAGCACGACTTTCTTCTTGCCGGCCTTCTCCTTCAGCGCCCAGCCGACGGCCGGCGAACCCGTGAACGACAGCAGCTTGAAACGCTCGTCGGTCGTGAACAGGTCGGCGCCGTCGCGATGCGCGGGCAGCACCGAGAACGCGCCCTTCGGCAAGTCGGTTTCCGCGAGCACCTCGCCGATGATCAGCGCGCCGATCGGCGTGCGGCTCGCGGGCTTCAGCACGAACGGACAGCCGGCCGCAAGCGCCGGTGCGACCTTGTGTGCGGCGAGATTCAGCGGGAAGTTGAACGGCGAGATGAACGAGCACGGGCCGACCGGCACGCGCTTCGTGTAACCCGTATAGCCCTGCGCACGCGCGGAGATCTCGAGATTGATGATTTCACCGTCGATGCGCACCGATTCCTCGGACGCCACGCGAAACGTGTCGATCAGCCGCGTGACTTCGCCCTTCGAATCGTTGATCGGCTTGCCGGCCTCGATGCACAGCGCCTCGGCCAGCTCGTCGAAGCGCTCGCGAAAGCGCGCGACGCAATGGTCGAGCACGGCCTGCCGCTTGTAGGCCGGCAGCTCGCGCATCGGCTTCGCGGCATCCACCGCCGCGCCGATCGCCGCGTCGATGGCCTTCGCGTCGGCCAGCGCGACTCGCGTTGCGACCTTGCCGCTGAACTTGTCCGTCACTTCCAGATCGGTGTTCGCATAGACGGCTTCGTTGGCGAGGTAGTACGGATAGGTTTCCTTCAACATGGAACGACTCCTTCCTGTGAACGGGACATTCAGAGTTGCGCCGACAGGCGCTTGATCTCGCGGTTCAGCACGCGCTCGTTGTCCGAGTAGTCGATCGGCACGTCGATCACGTGCACGCCCGGCGACGAGAAACACTCGCGCAGCAGCGGCTCGAGATCGTCGGCCGATTCCACGCGATGCCCGTGCGCGCCGTAGCTTTGCGCATACGCGACGAAATCGGGGTTCTGCAGCGTCATCGCGAAATCGGGGAAGTTCATGTTCTCCTGCTTCCAGCGGATCATCCCGAACGCGTCGTCGCGCACGATCATCACGACGAGGTCGAGCTTCAGCCGCACGGCCGTTTCGAGCTCCTGCGAATTCATCATGAAGCCGCCGTCGCCGCACACGGCGATCACCTTGCGCTGCGGATGCACGATCTTCGTCGCGATCGCCGACGGCAGGCCCGCGCCCATCGACGCGAGCGCGTTGTCGAGCAGCAGCGAATTCGGCTCGTGCGCGCGCCAGTAGCGGGCGAACCAGATCTTGTACATCCCGTTGTCGAGACAGACGATGCCGTCGACCGGCATGGCGTTGTACAGATCGTTGACGATCCGCACCGGGTACATCGGGAAGCGCGGATCGTGCTGGCCCTTCTCCAGATGAGCGTCGAAATGCTCCTTGATCATCGCGAAGCGTGCGAAATCCCAGTGCGGCTGCGGCGCGAGCGCCTCCTTCATCTGCCACACCGCGTTCGCGATGTCGCCGACCACCTCGATCTGCGGGAAGTAGACGGGGTCGACCTGTGCACCGAGGAAGTTCACGTGGATCACGGTCTTGTCGTCGGTACGCATGAAGAACGGCGGCTTCTCGATCACGTCGTGACCGACGTTGATGATGCAGTCCGCATGCTCGATCGCGCGGTGCACGAAATCGCCGTCGGACAGCGTCGCGTTGCCGAGCCACAGCGGGTGCGTCTCGTCGATCACGCCCTTGCCCATCTGCGTCGTGAAGAACGGGATGCCCGTCTTGTCGACGAATTCGAGCAGCATCTTGCAGGTGGTCTTGCGGTTGCCGCCCGCGCCGATCATCAGCAGCGGATGGCGCGCGGCCTGGATCGCGTCGACCGCATGCGCGACCGCCTTCTCCTCGGCCACCGGCCGCCGGCTGTAGCTGCGCGGGATCGGCTTGCCGTCGCCCTCCTCGTGCGCGATGTCTTCCGGCAGTTCGAGGTGCGCGGCGCCCGGGCGCTCATCCTCCGCGCGACGGAACGCCTCGCGTATGGCCGACGGGATGTTGCCGATCGACACGATCTGCCGCGTGAACTTCGTGAGCGGCTGCATCATGTCGACCACGTCGACGATCTGGAAATGGCCCTGCTTGCTGGATTTGATCGGCTTCTGCCCGGTGATCATCAGCATCGGCATGCCGCCGAGCTGTGCATACGCGGCGGCCGTCACGAAGTTCGTCGCGCCGGGCCCGAGCGTGGCGATACATACGCCGGTGCGGCCCGTCAGGCGGCCGTAGGTGGCAGCCATGAACCCGGCCGCCTGCTCGTGCCGGGTCAGCACGAGCTTGATCTTCGATCGCCGCAGTGATTCGAGCAGATCGAGGTTTTCTTCGCCGGGAATGCCGAACACGTACTCGACGCCTTCGGCTTCCAGCGCCTTCACGAACAGATCCGATGCTTTCATGGGGACTCTCGGTTGATGCCGCCTGCCCGGCCTACGGACACGCAGCGTTCAGAACGCGCGCCGGCCTACGGCACGCGGACGCTTTACCTACTGGACACAAACCACGGCACTGCCCGCCGCGCAACGCGCGCTGCACGGCGGCGCCTCCGGAAGCCGGAGGACAAGCGGACCCGCCCGCGCGCGGCAAGCACGCACGGGCGGCAAAGACGTTTTTGATTGTAGACGGATTCGGAAGATCCCGACTTCGGCCGAACGGCCAATCGGCACGCAAACGAAGCGCGCGGCCCTACTGTAGCGGCAACGCAAATCAACACATCAGACTTGTGAACCATGGTTGACACATTGCAATCCGTGCCCTACAGTGCGCCTACGTTCAGCATCCGGACCACCGACGTCTTCGACGCCTGGTTTGCCGGCCTGCCGGATCGCGTCGCGAAGCGCCGCATCCAGGCACGCATCGACCGCCTCTCGATGGGCAATCCGGGCGACTGGAAGTCCGCCGGCTCGCCGGTCGTCGAGATGCGGATCGACCACGGCCCGGGCTATCGCGTCTACTACGTGAGGCGCGGAACGATCTGGGTCATCCTGCTCTGCGGCGGCGATAAATCGACGCAACAGGCCGACATCCGCGCCGCGCACGCGATGCTCGCGCATCTCGACATGGAGTAACCGATGGACAAGATCAGCACCCGGCCGTGGGATTCGGCCGACCACCTGAAAACCGAAGACGACATGGCCGACTACTTCGAAGCGTGCCTGCAGGAAGGCGGCGACGATCCGGCCTTCATCGCGCACGCGCTCGGCGTGATTGCGCGTGCACGCGGCATGTCGCAGGTCGCGCGCGATGCGGGCCTGTCGCGCGAAGGGCTGTACAAGGCGCTGTCGCACGACGGCAACCCGAGCTTCGGCACGATCCTGAAAGTCATCAAGGCGCTCGGCCTGCAACTGCACGGCTCGAAAGCGCACGCATGATGCGGGGGCGCGCCCCGTCGCGCCCGCCGCGCGATGCCGGTGGCCGCGTCAGTGCAGCCAGCCGGCCGCCCAGCGCGGCACCAGCGACACCAGGTACAACCCGAGCCCGATCAGCCCGCCGACCAGCGTGCCGTTGATGCGGATGTATTGCAGATCCTTGCCGATGTTCAGCTCGATCTGCCGCGACATCTCGCCCGCATCCCAGTTACGCACCGTGTCGCGGATGTGACGCATCAGGAAATCCGCGAAATCCGGCGCCATCTCGTGCACGGCCTTCTCGACGTGCTCGTTCAGCGACGCGCGCAATGCCGGGCTCTCCGAGAGCCGCGCCCCGAGCCAGCCGCCGAGCATCGCGGCCTGCCGGTGCAGCGTCGAATCGGGGCGCGCAAGATCGGCCTTCAGCCACGCGCGCAGCTGATCCCACAGGTCGCGCACATACTCGTTGAACGCGGCGCCGTCGCGGATATAGCGCTTGATCTCCTCGCCCTTCTCGATGAAGGCGGGATCGTGCTTCAACCGCTCGGTCAAGCGCACGACCGTCCGGTCGAAGCGCTGCCGCAGCTCGTGCTCGGGATCGGCCGCCACGCCTTCCAGCACGCGGCTCACCGCGCTCGCGAGCATCCGCGCGCCGTTCTCGCCAAACCACTGCGTCGGCATGATCTTCTCGACCTTCGGGTACTGCGTCTTCAGCCATTCGACGATGAAGCCCGCGATCACCTCGCGGTTCTCCTCCTTGTCGAGCACGTCGACCACCTGTTCGATCGCGTCGTCGAGCAGCGCCTGGTGGCGGCCGTCCTTCGTCAGCGTATCGAGGATCGCGCCGGCCGACTGCGACAGGTCGACCCGGTCGATCACCGCGCGAAACGCGTCGTGGACGAACGACTGGATCCGCGCGTCGTCGGTCATGTCGAGCGCGAAACTCATCAGCTTCGTCACATAGCCGCCGAGCGCCTCGGTGTTCGCCGGCTCGCCGAGCCACGCGCCGAGTTTCTGCGCGGGATCGTGCTGGCGAATCTGCGCGGCGAGCGCGTCGGGGCCGAGGAATTTCTCGCGCACGAACACCGCGAGGTTGTCGGCGATCTTGTCCTTGTTCTTCGGAATGATCTCGGTATGGCGCGACACGAACGGGATCGGCACGCGGCGGAACAGCGCTACGACCGCGAACCAGTCGGCGAGCGCGCCGACCATCGCGGCTTCGGCCACGGCCTTGACGCCGTCGACCCACGGGCCGCGCGGCAGCAGGATCGTCGTGACGAATACCGCGACGGCGGCCAGCAGCAGCCACAGTGCGCGGCGCTTGCTGCGTTTCAGTTCGAGGGCTTTGTCTGGCGTCATGGGCAACCGGTCGGGCGAACGATGCCGCCAATATGCACCGAGTCGACGGCCGCCGACAAATGACCGACCCTTTTTGATGAGCTGATCGCGGCAGCCGTGAACCGGGCGACCGAGCCGTTCACACCCCGCTTTTCAGCCGACGACCCACCCGCCTCCGGCTGGCTTCCTCCCTTCGCAACGACCGCCCCGGCACGTCCCGTCGCCCGCTCAGCCTTGCCAGCCGGACTGTCTCTCAATCTCGCGTTTACCCGGATAGCACGACGTCGTCGCGTCCGCTCAGACTGTATTCACATTTCGAGACACTGTCTCTCATATAGAGACGAACATCATGCTCAAGACACTCAGCAGCGCGCTGCAACTGATGCAGTACTTCACCGCCCAACAGGCCGTATGGGGCGTCCGCGAACTCGCGAAGGAAAGCGGCGTGCATCACGCGATCGTCCATCGCGTGCTTGCGACGTTCGCGGCCGAGGGCTATCTCGTGCAGGACGACGCGGGCCGCTACGCGCTCGGGCTGCGCTGGTTCGAGATGGGCGAGATCGTGCGGCGCTCGCTGTCGCCGTCGCAGATCGTCGAGCCCGCGCTGCACCGGCTCGCGCAGCAAAGCGGCGAGACCGTGTTCCTGTCGCTGCTCGACGGTTACGAAGGGCTGTGCCTCGACATCGCGCACGGCGACCAGCAGTTGCGTTTCTCGATCGAGGAAGGCCAGCGCTTCGCGCTGCATGCGGGCGCGCACGGCAAGGCGATCCTCGCGTTCCAGCCCGATGCGATGCGCGACGAAGTCTTCGCCCGCGCGACGAAGGCCGGCCAGACCGTCGACCGCGCGGCCATCGAGGCACGCCTCGACGTGATCCGCGAGAACGGCTGGGCCTATACCCGCGAAGAAGCGGCCACCGGCGTCGCGGGCCTCGCGGTGCCGCTCACCGCAAAGGGCAGCCGCTCGGTCGCCGGATCGCTCGCGATCTCCGGGCCGATGCAGCGTCTCGACGAATCGGCCGTGCCGCGCCTGCTCGACGCGCTGAACGACGCGCGCCGCAAGATCGAAAGCGTGCTCAGCCTGATGCGCTGAGCACGTTCCACCACCCGTTACCGCTGTCGCACACCACAACAAACGACAGGCATCCGGAGGAGAACCCATGAACGCCCTTCAAGACGCGCCGGCCGGCGAACCCGCCGCGCCCGCCACCCCGCCCGGCGCCACGCGCGTCCGTTTCGCCGAACCCGTGCTGCTGATCGTGTCGGTCGTGCTGTCCGTGCTCGGCGCGATCATCGGCATGCAGCTGATCGTGTCGCTCGGCATCTCGGCGAACACGTCGATCATCGGTGCGCTGATCGCCATCGTGTTCTCGCGCATCCCGCATGAACTCGCGCGGCGCTTCCGCGTGCTCGAACGCCAGAACCTCGTGCAGACGGCCATCTCGTCGGCCACGTTCGGCGCGGCGAACTCGCTGATGATCCCGATCGGCGTGCCGTACGCGATGGGCATGCCCGAACTCGCGACGCCGATGCTGATCGGCGCGCTCGCCGCGATGCTCGTCGACGGCACGATGCTGTACCTGCTGTTCGGCAGCCGGATCTTCCCGGTCACGGGCAGCTGGCCGTCGGGCGTCGCGACCGCCGAAGCGATCTGGGCCGGTGACCGTGGCGGTCGCAAGGCCGCGTTCCTCGGGATCGGCGTCGCGGTCGGCGTGGCCGGCGCGTGGCTCGGCATTCCGATGTCCGCGTTCGGCGCGGCCTTCCTCGGCAACCTGGCCGCACTGACGATGTTCGGCCTCGGCCTGCTGATCCGCGGCTACTCGGTCGCGCTGACCGGCGTCGACATCGCGAAGGCCTACATCCCGCACGGCGTGATGATCGGCGCGGGCATCGTCGCCATGCTGCAGGTGTCGACCGAGATCCGCCGCGCGCGCCGCGCGCCGGTCGACGAAGCGGGCACCAGCGACGTGTCGCCGCTGCGAGCTGGTCGCATCCTCGGCCTCGGCTACGTGGTCTACATGCTGATCGCGCTCGTGATCGTCGGCTGCACCGGCGGCTTCTCCGAAATGTCGACCGGCATGCTGATCGTGTTCGTGCTGTATGCGGCGTTTTCGGCGTACATCCACGAGCTGATCGTCGGCATCGCCGCGATGCACTCGGGCTGGTTCCCGGCCTTCGCGGTCGCGCTGATCACGCTGACGATCGGCATCCTGATCGGCTTCCCGGCGCCCGCGCTCGCGGTGCTGGTCGGCTTCTCGGCCGCGACGGGCCCCGCCTTCGCCGACATGGGCTACGACCTGAAGACCGGGTTCCTGCTGCGCGGCTCGGGCCAGGACCCGGCCCTCGAAATGGCCGGCCGCCGCCAGCAGTTCCTCGCGGCCACGCTCGGCTTCGTCGTCGCCGGCATCGTGGTCGTGCTGTTCCACCACGGCTTCTTCAGCCGCGACATGCTGCCGCCGGTCGATCGCGTCTACGCGGCGTCGATCAAGGCCGGCTCGTCGTGGGACATCGCACGCGACCTCGCGATCTGGGCCGTGCCCGGCGCGCTGCTGCAGTGGCTCGGCGGCGCGAAGCGCCAGCTCGGCGTGCTGCTGTCGACCGGCATGCTGCTCACGTCGCCGCTCGCGGGCTTCGCCGTACTGATCGGCCTCGCGATCCGCTTCATCCTGCTGCGCACGCGCGGCGAACGCGACATCGCCGAGATGAGTGCGTTCGCGGGCGGCGTGATCGCGGGCGATGCGCTCTTCAGCTTCACGCGCTCGCTCATCAAGCTCAAGTAATCCGTTTCACCGACAGGACTTCAGATGGACATCACTGCAATCCGCGCCGATACGCCGCTGACCGCATCGACGATCTACCTCGATACGGCCGCCGCGTCGCTGCCGCCCGAGCCCGTGCTCGACACCGTCAACGACTATCTACGCGACACCGGCCGCGTCGGCATCTACTTGCCCGCGTTCCGCAAGGCCACCTATGCGCGCGTCGATGCCGTGCGCACGCAGCTCGCCACCTTCCTCGGCGCACAGGCCGACGAGATCGCATTCACGAAGAACGCGACCGAAGCGATCTCGCTCGTCGCGCAGGGGCTGCGCTGGCAGCCGGGCGACGAAGTGCTCGTCGCCGATACCGAGATGCTCAGCAACCTGCTGCCGTGGAAGCGGCTCGAAGCGACGCACGGCATCGTCGTGAAGATGATCGCCGCGAACGACGAAGGGCTGCTCGCGCCGGACGCCTTCGCGCAGGCCATCACGCCGCGCACGCGCCTGCTCACGTTCTCGCACGTGCCGAACTCGTCGGGTGCGCTGCAGGACGCCGCCGCGCTGTGCGCGGTCGCGCGCGCACACGGCGTGCTGTCGCTCGTCAATGCATCGCAAAGCGTCGGGATGGTCCAGACCGACGTGCGCACGCTCGGCTGCGACTTCCTCGCGGGCTGCGGCCGCAAGGCACTGCGCGCGACGGAAGGCTCCGGCTTCCTCTACGTGCAGCGCGACCAAATCGACACGCTCGAACCGGTGCTCGCCGGCTGGTGGAACGGCGCGTACGACCGGACGACCGGTGCGCTGTCGTTCGTCGCCGGCGCGAAGCGCTTCGAAGCCGGCTGCCCGATCGTGCCGGCGATCCTCGGCCTTGGCGCCGCGCTCGACTACGCGCAGCGCATCGGCGTCGCGCAGATCGAGGCGCGCGTGCGCGACCTCACCGCGTACGCGGTCGAACGCTTCGCGACGCTGCCCGGCTTCGAGCTGTACGGCCCGCGCGATGCGGCGCGCCGCATCGGCATCGTGCCGTTCAACCTGCGCGGCATCGATCCCGCGACGATCGTCGCGGCGCTCGAGGCGCAGCACTGCATCATCGAAGCCGGCAACTTCATGGCCGACGCGATCCTCGCGCGCTACGGCGTGTCGACGATGGCGCGCGTGTCGCTGCACTACTTCAATACCCGCGAAGAAATCGACCGCGTCGCCGAGCTGATCCGCGCGGCGGCCCGCTGACCCCTGCCCTACCCGACCCGACTACCGATACAGAAACAGGAGCCACCATGAACCAACGCTTTCTGCTGATGAGCAGCTCCCGCAAGGACGCGCTCGGCTATCTCGAACACGCAACCGAACAGATCCACGCGCTGCTCCGCCACGAAGCGCGCAAGATCGTCTTCGTGCCGTACGCCGGCGTATCGTTCAGCTTCGACACCTACGAAGGCATGGTGAAGCCGGTGTTCGAGAAGCTCGGCTACGCGCTCGAATCGCTGCATCACAGCACCGACCCGCGCAAGACGATCGAGAACGCCGATGCGATCGCGGTCGGCGGTGGCAACACGTTCGCGCTGCTCAAACGCATGTACGACGCGAATATCGTCGACGCGATCCGCGCGCGCGTGCACGCGGGCGTGCCGTACGTCGGCTGGAGCGCGGGCAGCAACGTCGCGTGCCCGACGATCCGCACGACCAACGACATGCCGATCGTGCAGCCGCCGACGCTGCGCGCGCTCGGCCTCGCGCCGTTCCAGATCAACCCGCACTTCATCAGCGGCAAGCCGGCCGGCCACAACGGCGAGAGCCGCGAGGAACGTCTCGGCGAATTCCTCGACATCAACGCGCCCGAGCAGGTATTCGCGCTGCCCGAGGGCTCCGCGCTGCTGTCCGACGGCACGACGGGCACCGTGCTCGGCGAGCGCGGCGCGCTGCATTTCGCGAGCAAGACCGACGTGCGCACGCTTGCGGAGAACGTCACCTTCCCGCTCGCCTCGATCACCGGCCCGGCGGGTATCGACCCGTGGCCTGACTTCCAGAAATAAGCGCCGGTTACCCCTTTTAAAAAAACAGTCCCATATCGGTTAGGAGACCTTTTCATGAAGAAGCAGCTTGCCGGACTCGCGCTGTTGGCCGGCGCGACGGGCGTCGCGCATGCCCAGTCCACCGTGACGCTGTACGGCGTCATCGACGTCGCGATCGGTTACCAGACGCACACCAATCCGTCCGGCGATCGCACGATCGGCCTGCAGCAGGGCAACGAGGGCTTCCTGTCCGGCAGCCGCTTCGGCCTGAAGGGCAACGAGGCGCTCGGCAACGGCTGGAAAGCCGGCTTCACGCTGGAGAACGGCTTTCTCGCGAACAACGGCAAGCTCGACCAGCAGGGCCAGTTGTTCGGCCGCCAGGCGTTCGTGAAGCTCGGTCACGAGCGCTGGGGCGAGCTTGCGCTCGGCCGGCAGTACACGACCGGCAACACGATGCTGTACTACGTCGATCCGCTCGGCGTAGGCGCCGCGCCGACCAATTCATGGCAGGTCTACCTGGTCGGCCAGCGCTACGACAACGCGGTCAGCTACACCGGCACCTACGGGCCGATGCAGGTGATCGCCGAGTACGCGTTCGGCGGAATCGCAGGGGACACGCGGGCACGCTCGTCGATGTCGCTCGGCGTCAAGTACGAATCGGGCCCGGTGACGCTGATCGGCGATGCGCAGCAGACACGCGACACGCAAAGCCGCCGCGCGCGGATCTACCTCGCCGGCGCGAAAGCCGCGATCGGCAGCGTGAACGTGTTCGCGAACTACCTGCACAGCGATCGCGACGCCGGCTTCGATTCGTCGAACGGCGGCGCCGACACCGCGTCGATCACGAGCATGGCGTCCGGCTCGCCGACCGCCGCCGTCACGATCAACTCGGTGTTCGACTCGCATCGGCGTGACGACTTCTTCACCGTCGGCGCGAGCTGGCGCGCGACGCCCGTGTGGAACTTCGTGGTCGCGGGCATGCACAACCGCACGCTCGCCGACGGCTTCAACGGCGCGCGCAGCACCGTGTACGGCGTCGCCGACTACAGCCTCAGCAAGCGCACCGACGTGTACGTCGCGACGTCGTACGAATGGACGCGTGGCGGCTGGTCCGGCCTGTTCGGCAACACGACGACCAACGCGGCAGCCGCGAAAGGCTCCGCACTCAACGGCCGCAACGAGCAGCTTTCCGTGCTGCTCGGCCTGCGGCACTTCTTCTGACCCACCGCGCATTCGACCGATGCGGCCCGCGGCGCGGCGCACGACCGCCGCATCGGCAACCTGAATCAAGAGGCATTCGATGGCACTGAAACAGACCCTCGTCATTTTCGACGCGCTCGATGGCGCGACCGTCAACGGGCAGCACATTGCCGCGCTGTTTGCGCCGTATGCGGCGCATGGCGTGACGGTCGAGGTCACCACGGTCAATAACGAACCGCCGGAAGACCCGACGAAGACGACCGACTTCATCACGATCGTGATTCCCGGCTCGCGCGGCAAGACGGCCGGCGGCGATGCACGCACGCTCGGCATCGTCGGCCGCAACGGCGCGATCGGCGCGCGGCCCGCGAAGTTCGGGATGGTATCGGACGCGGACGGCCCGATCGGCTCGCTCGCGGCCGCACTGAAACTCGCGGAGATGAAGGCGAACGGCGACGTGCTGCCCGGCGACGTGATCGTCACGACGCACCTGTCGACCGATGTATCGATGAGCGAGAACAACGGTGTGCCGTTCATGGGGATGCCGGTTTCGTCGGCCACGATGAACCGCCATGAAGTGACGCCCGACATGGATGCCATCCTGTCGCTCGATGCGTCGAAGGGCAACCGGATCGTCAAGCAGCGCGGCTTCGCGCTGTCGCCGACCGCGATGCAGGGTTACATCCTGCGGATGGCGCCGGACCTCGTGTCGATCATGGAATCGACGACCGGCATGCCGGCCGTCACGTTCCCGATCTCACTGCAGGACATCACGCCGTACGACAACGGGCTGTCGCACTTCAACAGCATCATGCAGCCGCACGTCGGCACCGACAAGCCGGTGGTCGGCGTCGCGATCACCGCGCGCGCGGTGGTCGGCGGCAGCGATTCGAGCGCGAGCCACGAAGTCGATCTGGCCGAAGCCGTGCGCTTCTCGGTCGAAGTCGCGAAGCGCTTCACGGCCGGCGCGTGCGAGTTCTACGACGCGAACGAATGGCGCAAGATCCGCAATGTGTATCCGGACCTGAGCGTGTTCCAGGGTTACGGCAACGCCGCTTGACGAAGCAGCGTGCGGCGCGGCCGGATGATCGGGCCGCGCCTTCCCTGTTACATGAACGTCTTCAGATTGACTGCCGGATCCGCAAGCTTCACCGGGTCCGGCACCGCCCCCGCCGCAATCAAGCGACGCGATGCGCCGATGTCGCGCCCCAGGTTCGCCGCGGCCACCGCGACGATCTTGCCGTCATCCCCCAGCCCGAACACCGTGAACGGCCCGTTTGCGGGATCGCCGCGCACGACGACCGTGCGCTCGCTGCCGAACAGCCCGAGCATCTGCAGGTTGCAGTCGTACTGATCGGACCACAGCCACGGCAGCTCGGCATAAGTCTTGTCGGCGCCGAGCACGTTCGCGGCTGCGACGGCCGGCTGGTTTTCGGCCACCTGCCACGATTCGATCCGCACGTGACGCCCGAGCAGCGGATTGAAGTGCATCGTCACCTCGCCCGCCGCAAAGATCGCGGGATCGACCGTGCGGCAGCCCGCGTCGACGCGTATCCCGTTGTCGACATCGAGTCCGGCCGCCTGCGCGACCTCGACGTTCGGCACCACACCGATGCCGACCACGACGAGGTCGGCCGGCACGTCGCCACGATCGGTCTCGACGATCGCGCCGCCGCCCGGTGCGCGACGGATCGCGCGCGGCAGCGTCGCCATCTGGAAGACCACGCCGCGCGCATCGTGCAACTGATGCGCATACGCGCCGACTACTTCCGGCAACGCGCGCTGCAGCAAGCGCGGCGCCGGATCGATCACCGTCGCCTCACAGCCGAGCTGGCGCGCCGCCGCCGCGACCTCGAGGCCGATGAACCCGCCGCCGAGCACCGCCACGCGACGCCCCGGTGAAAGTTGCGCGCGCAACGTACGTGCATCGTCGACCGTACGGACGTAATGCGGCTTGACGCCTTCGTCGATCGCACCACCGAACGTGCGCACCCGCGAACCCGTCGCGAGCACGAGCCGCGCATAAGGGAGCGTCGTGCCGTCGTCGAGCCGCACGCGCTGAACATCGCGCTCGATCGCGTCGACACGCGTGCCGAGCCGTAACTCGATGCGCTGCGCGTCGTACCACGCCGCATCGCGCACGAACGCACGCTGCTCGCCGCCGTCGTTCAGCAGCGCATCCTTCGACAGCGCCGGCCGGTCGTACGGCAACTCGCGCTCGGCGCCGATCATCACGATGCGCGCCGCCGCATCGCGCTCGCGCAGCGCTTCGGCGGTGCGCCGCGCCGCATGCCCGGCGCCGACGATCACGAACGGATCAGCCGACATTGACTTCCACCTGCCCGCCGACGATCCGGATCGGATAGGTTCGCACCGGCTCCGTGATCGGCGCGCATTTCGGCGCACCGGTGCGGATGTCGATCAGCCCCTGGTGCAGCGGGCATTCGACGCAGCCATCCTCTACATAGCCTTCGGACAGCCGCGCATGGCCGTGCGTGCAGAGATCATGCATCGCGAACAGTTCGTCGCCGATCCGGAACACGGCGATCGGCTTCTGGCCGGCGACGCGCGCCGCCGGTTCGTCTTCGGAGAATTCGTCGAAAGCGCCGAGCGGATGCCACTCGGTAAGCGTTGCTTCGGTCATGTCTGTTCCTTGCTTCCGTATCAGATCGGGGTGGCGAGCAGCGTCTGCACGCGCGACGTGTCGTAGATCACCCGCTTGGTCTTGTAGCGCAGCCCGTCCGGCGTGCGCACGACCGTGTCGTAGTACTTGCCGGCCTGGTACACGTTCGACTCGCCGTTGCTGCGCGTCTGCACGACGACGTAGTTGCTCTCGGTGTCGATTTCGCCGTCGCGTTCCGCGACGATCGTCAGGCCCGACGTCATGTGCCGGTACGTGTGCTCTTCATAGATGTTCGCGTGCCGCAGCGACACCACGCGGTCGCGCAGCATCCGCTGGTTCGTGCAGTGGACGATCCCGACCGGCAGCCCGAGGTCGGCGTTTTCCTTCGGCACGATTTCGTACGTGCAGTCCTCGGTGAACATCGTCGGCCATGCTTCGAGCCGGTTGTTGTCGAGGTGCCCGATATAGCGGTTCTGGAGCATGTAAATCTCGAACCACGTCTTCATGTCTTCCGTCAGGTTTTCCATCATTCCGCGCTCCCGCTTCAATAGCCCATCAGCTTCTGGTAGCCGACCCAGAACTTGCGGATCAGGCTTTCGGTGATCACCGTGTCCTGCTGGTCCGGATTGCCGCGCGACATCTCGATCACCGACGTCGCGTCGCCGTCGCGCACCGTGCCGCGCTGCACGAGCTCGGTCGCCTCCGTGTCCTCCATCGAGATGTAGCCGGCCGGCCCGACGAGGTTCGCCTGCTTGATGCGCAGCGCGCGCAGCTCGGGCGTATCGTCCGCGTAGCCGAAGAAGTGGAAGATCAGTTCGAAGTTGTCGGGGCCTTTCGGCAGGATCTGCCGTGCGACCAGCGTGTTGTGGATCTGCTGGATCACGAGCTGCGGGAAGATCGGCTGGATATGGTTCGTGCAGTCCTCGTCGTATTCCGACACGAGGTCGAGAATCGATTCGTCTTCCAGATGAAAACCTTCGTCGAACGAGCGGATGTTCTGCTGCTTGTACGCGGCCGACGTATCGTCGCCCGTCTTCGTCACCGTGATGATGCTGTGCAGCCCGTGGTTCGCATCCGGGATCGAGCGCGCCTTCATCCCGACGCGGAAGATGTTGAAGGTCGTATGGAACAGGTGCAGCATGCTCGCGTGATACGGGTCCTTCACGTTCTCCATGTACAGCTTCCAGTTCGACTTCGAATACTGGCGCGTACAGCCGAGATACTCGATCGGCTTGTGGAAGATCCGGTCGATCCACGGCCGCATCTGCTCGCCGAGATAGTCGGGCAGCGGCATCACGTCGTCGCTGAAGGTGGCGAACACGAGCCCGCGATAGCTGTCGACGCGCAGCTTGCGCAGCCCGTGCTGCTTCGGATCGAAGTCGGCCGGCATCCCGGACATCCCCTTCTGGCCGCGCCGGAACGGCACGCCGAGCAGGTTGCCCGCGTTGTCGAAGCTCCATTGGTGATAGACGCACGTGTGCGAGCTCGCGTTGCCGCGCGACTTGCGGCACACCTGCGCGCCGCGGTGCGCGCAGCGGTTCACCCACGCGGACAGCGTGCCGTCCTCTGTGCGCGTGACGACCACCGGCGTATCGCCGACGAACGTGCTCTTGAAGTCGCCGGCGTTCGGGATTTCCGCTTCCAGCGCGACGAAGTTCCACGTCGGGCCGCGGAAGATGCGTTCCTGCTCGCGATCGTAGACCGCGCGCGAGCTGAACACCTTGTACGGCACGCGCGAGCCGTCTTCGTGCGGAAAGTTCACGTCGGATGCGTCGTCGCGCGTGGCGAAAACGACGGGCGATTCTGTCTGCTCCATGTCGGACTCCTGGTCGATCCGTTTCGTTGAATGCATGGAGCCGATTTTTGAAAAGCTAATATTCGCCGTCTATCCGGAAAGTGCGATTGCGGCGGTGCAATATCCACTTTCGGCGGATTTCTGCGCTAGCATGACGGCACACACGACCCGGCGCACGATCGCGACCCATTGATCGGATCGAAGCGCACGCCGTCTACACCAAGGCTGATGCCCATGTCCCCAACGTCGTTCGAGCCGCTCGCGCTGCGCGCGCACCGGCTGTTCGAATCCCGCGATCTCGACGAGACGCGCGAGCGGATCTCGCGCGTGATGCAGCCGCATGCGCTGCTGCCGAGCGGCCGCACGCGTGGTGCGTCGCACATGGATTTCGTCAGGCTCGGCGGGCTCGGGATCGGCACGATTGCGTTCGGCGACGCGATGCGCGTGCAGGTCGACGCGGTCGACGGCTACTATCTGCTGATGTTCTGTTTGTCCGGCCAGGCCGAGGTGCGCGCGATGGGGCGGCAGCTCGGCGTCGACGGCCAGACCGGCGTGCTGTGCGCGCCCGGCGAGCGCTTCGACGCGGTGCTGTCGGCTGATTGCGAGCAGTTCGTGCTGCGCATCGACGCGGCGACCGTCGGCTCGCTGACCGGCGACCCGCGCGCGACGCTCGATCCCGTGCTGCACGTCAGCGACGCCGCGCTTGCCGCGTGGCGCCAGCAGCTGATGCTCGTCGCACGGTCACCCGAACTGCTCGAACGCGCGAACGCGAACCCGCGCGTCGCGTCCCAGCTCGAGCACCTGCTGATCGACCTGCTGATCGAAGGCCACCCGCCGTCCGTACTGCAGGCATCGCACCGCGACCCGGCACCGGGCTTCGTGCGGCGCGCGCAGGAATTCGTGAACGCGCACTATGCGCAGCCGCTGCAGCTCGCCGATATCGTCCAGGCCGCCAACGTGCCGGAGCGGACCCTGCGCGACGCGTTCCTGCAGTTCCGCGGCATGAGCCCGATGCAATACCTGCGCGCGACGCGGCTCGACCATGCGCGCGAGCTGCTGCGCGGCTCGGCGTCCGACCGGCGGATCGCCGATGTCGCGCTCGATTGCGGGTTTACGCACCTGGGGCGATTCGCGATCGCGTATCGGGAGAAGTTTGGCGAATCGCCGTCGGAAACGCTCGACGGGAAGCGCTGACGCCGCGTACGCTCGCGCGGCCGGCGGCTTGCCCGGCCGGCTCTCGACCCTGCCCGGAACGACATGAAACCGCGACGCGCTCCCCGCATTTGCGGGCGACTGCCGAAACAGACCGTTAGTTGCGATTTATAGAAACAACGACGGTCGTCACCCCGCCGGCACGATCATTTCCCGCGCGATCGCGCAAAACGCCGCCGTGACGGCGCTTTCGCCGTGCAGCCGGCGGCTCATGATGATCGGCGACGTCGCGGCCGGCTCCGGCAACCGCCGGTAGACCACGCCCTTCACGCGCACGCCCTCCACACTCTCCGGCACCAGCGACACGCCGACCTGCGCGGCCACCAGCCCGAGCGCCGTCTGCAGCTCGCGCACCTCGTGAACGGCCGCCGGCACCATCGCGCCGTCGCGCAGCGCGGACAGCTGCTGATCGGCGAAGCTCGGCCGCGGCGTACTCGGATAGACGATCAGCGTCTCGCCCGCGATATCCGCGAGCGTCAGCGGCCGGGCCGGATCGGCAAGCGGATGCCCGACCGGCAGCGCCGCGATCAGCTTTTCCTCGATCAGCGCCTCGCGCACCAGCTGGTCGTCGTCGAAACGCAGCCGGCCGAACCCCACGTCGATCCGCCCGCCCTTCAGCGCGCCGAGCTGTTCGAGCGTGAACATTTCGATCAGCGACAGTTCGACGTCCGGCTGCGCCTCGCGAAACGCGCGGATCACGTCCGGCAGCGCGCCGTACAGCGTCGACGGCACGAAGCCGATCACGATCCGCTCCGACAGCTGCGCGAGCCGCCGCGTCAGCGGGCCGAGCTCGTCGGCCTGGTCGACGAGGCGCTTCGCCTGCGCATAGAACACGCGCCCCGCATCCGTCAGTTTCAGCGGCCGCGCACCGCGCTCGAACAGCGGCAGCCCGATCTCGTCCTCGATCGCCTGGAGCTGGCGGCTGAGCGGCGGCTGCGTCATGTGCAGCCGCTCGGCCGCCCGCGTGATGTTCATTTCCTCGGCGACGGCGATGAAGTAGCGGAGCTGACGCAATTCCATTTCATGCCTCAAAGGTATGGAAGTAGTCGGAAAGAGTGTTGGACGACGCGGGGCGGGAATTCCTACCATGTGCACCAACAGGAGGAATCGCATGATAGCAACTGCCGCCACCATCGAACGCATCGAGACGCTACTCGTCGACGTGCCGACGATCCGGCCCCACAAATTGTCGGTCGCCACGATGAATTGCCAGACCCTCGTGCTGGTCCGTGTTCGATGCACGGACGGTATCGAAGGCGTCGGCGAGGCGACCACCATCGGCGGCCTCGCGTACGGCGAGGAGAGCCCCGAAAGCATCAAGGTCAACATCGACACCTACTTCGCGCCGCTGCTGCAGGGCATGGACGCGACGCGTCCGGGCGCTGCGCTGGCGCGCGCCCGCAAGCTGTTCCAGGGCAACCGCTTCGCAAAGTGCGCGATCGAGACCGCGCTGTTCGACGCGCAGGCGCGCCGCCTCGGCGTACCGCTGTCCGAACTGTTCGGCGGCCGCCGAACCGATGCGGTCGATGTCGCATGGACGCTCGCGAGCGGCGACACGCAGCGCGACATCGCGGAAGCCGAAGCGATGCTCGACGCGCGCCGCCACCGCGCGTTCAAGCTGAAGATCGGCTCGAACGCCGTGGCCGACGACGTCGCACACGTGATCGCGATCAAGCGCGCGCTCGGCGAACGCGGCGACGTGCGCGTCGACGTGAACCAGGCATGGAGCGAGACCGACGCGATCTGGGCCGGCGCACGGCTGGCGGAAGCCGGTGTGAGCCTCGTCGAGCAACCGATCGCCGCGACCAACCGCGCGGGGCTGAGACGCCTCACGCAACTGGCGCAGGTGCCGATCATGGCCGACGAAGCGCTGCATGGCCCCGTCGACGCGTTCGCACTCGCGCAGGATCGCGCAGCCGACGTGTTCGCGGTGAAGATCGCGCAATCGGGCGGCCTGCAGGGTGCGGCGAGCGTCGCGTCGATCGCGGCGGCGGCCGGCATCGAACTGTACGGCGGCACGATGCTCGAGGGCGCGGCCGGCACGATGGCGTCCGCGCAACTGTTCAGCACGTTCGACTCGCTGAAATGGGGCACCGAGCTGTTCGGCCCCCTGCTGCTCACCGAGGAAATCCTCGTCGAGCCGCTGCGCTACGAGGATTTCAAGCTGCACCTGCCGGCGACGCCCGGCCTCGGCATCACCTTCGACTGGGCCCGCATCGAACGGATGCGACGCGACGCCCGTTGACCCCACACGACAACCGAAACCGGAGACACAGATGAACAAGCAAGCCATCGACGCACTGCTGAAGACCTTCGACGACGCCGCCGAGAAGCCGGGCAACCCGCGCGTGCGCGCGATCGTCAACCGGATCGTGAAGGACATCTGCTACACGATCGAGGACTTCGACGTGCAGCCGAGCGAATTCTGGACGGCGCTGAACTACCTGAACGAGGCCGGCAAGGAACTCGGCCTGATCGCCGCCGGTCTCGGCCTCGAACACTTCCTCGACGTGCGGATGGACGAAGCCGAAGCGAAGGCCGGTATCCAGGGCGGCACGCCGCGCACGATCGAAGGTCCGCTGTATGTTGCCGGCGCACCGGAATCGGTCGGCCATGCGCGTCTCGACGACGGCACCGATCCGGGCCAGACGCTCATCATGCGCGGCCAGGTGCTCGGCCACGACGGCGCGCCGGTCGCGAACGCGCTGGTCGAGGTGTGGCATGCGAACCATCTCGGCAACTACTCGTACTTCGATCAGTCGCAGCCCGCGTTCAACCTGCGCCGCTCGATCCGCACCGATGCCGACGGCCGCTACAGCTTCCGCAGCGTGCTGCCGGTCGGCTACAGCGTGCCGCCGGGCGGCAAGACCGAGCAGCTGCTCGACCAGCTCGGCCGCCACGGCCATCGTCCGGCGCACATTCACTTCTTCGTTTCGGCGGACGGTTATCGTAAGCTGACGACGCAGATCAACATCGATGGCGATCCGCATCTGTGGGACGACTTCGCCTTTGCAACGCGCGAAGGGCTGATTCCGGCAGTGAAGCAGGCGGAGGGCGCGGAAGGCAAACCGTATGGCGTCGACGGGCAGTTCGCGCTGATCGACTTCGACTTCTCGCTGCTCAAGGAAAAGCAGGACGTGCCGGGCAGCGAAGTCGAGCGAGCCCGCGCGCAGGCGTGAGTGGCCTTCCGATTCGACGAACCGATAAAGCAAGGAGTGCAGGATGCTGTTTCATGTGGAAATGACCGTCCGTCTGCCGACCGACATGGATCCGGTCAAGGCGGCCACGCTGAAGGCCGAAGAAAAGGCGATGTGCCAGCGACTGATGAACGAAGGAACCTGGCGGCACCTGTGGCGGATCGCCGGGCAGTATGCGAACATCAGCATCTTCGACGTCGAAAGCGTGCAGCAGCTGCATGACCTGCTGAGCCAGCTGCCGCTGTTCCCGTATATGGAGATGGAAGTGCGGGCGCTGTGCCGGCATCCGTCTTCGGTGCGGGAAGACGATCGCTAAGCACGCGGTCGAGCACTGACAGGAAAAACGGGCGGCCTGCGATTGCCTCGCAGGCCGCCCGTTTCATTGCGTCATCCGCAGCGGCGGATCAGGTTGCCGCGCGCCCTACTTCTGCTTCTCCGCCTCCATCTTGTCGGCGACTTCGTCGCCATACACCTTCGCGACGCGTCGCGCGACGATCGCCTCCATCAGCGTCTTGTCGAAATCGTCGGCGGTCTTCCAGCCGCTGCCATCCTTGACGAACGTGAAATCGCCCTTCAACTGCAACATCGACGGCGCGCCGATCGCACCGAGCAGCCGGTCGCGATAGTCGATCAGCAATGGACACGACACATGGTCGCCGTCGATCTGCTTGCAGTCGGCAGCCGGCATGACGCCCAGCACGTTGCTCGTCAGCGTTGTCGGCTTGTCATCGCCAAACATCGGCTTGCCATAGCTCGGCATGCGCGCCGACACCTCCTTGTCGAGTTGCGCGACGCCCGCCATGAAAGCCGTGCTGATGACGTCACGGCCGAGCGGTGCGCCGAGCTTCGGATTGAGGCCCTGCGCACTGTATCGAACCGTCACGTATTCGGGCGGAAACATCTGCACGACAAAGGCGCTCTTGTCCTTGTCGTCGTGCCGGACCACATAGCCGAGCGTCGCGTGCTCGTCGGCGATACTCACGTCCGCCAGGCAGCCGCGCGCGCGATTGGCCTCGTCGTAGCCGACTTCACGGGGGTTGCTGACGTGCGGAAACGACTTGCTGCCCTGGTCGAGCATCTGCATCGGGTTCTTGCGCATCATGTCCATGCGCGCGTCGAACATCAGCGAATTCAGTGCCTTGGTCGTGCTCGACGCGCTGCACGCGGGCGCCGATGCGGGCCACAACAGGTAGGCGCCGACCGCCAGCGCGGCAGCCAGGCCGCCGAAGCCGATCATCATCTGCTTCTTCTTTTGCTCGCGCTGCATCGATGCGACCGTTTCGTTCCGACGCTGTTCGAACCGGGGCGGATCGATCTCCTCCAGCACCGTCAGCAGGACGATTTTCGCGTTGCCGCTCGCGTAGTGGCCGTCCAGCAGTTCATGCGTGGCTTTCGCCTCGGCTTCCGCCGTCGTGTAGCCCTCGGCGATCAGCCAGTCGAGCAGTTTGCGCACGGAATCGGTATCGGGAAACTCGGCCGGTGCATCCCTCAGCCGCTGGGTGACGCGCGCCGCCTGCTCCTCCGTCAGATAGCCGCCTGCTTCGAGTTCGATCAGCAGGACGGCGCGGTTGTCATCGATCGGTTCTGCCTGGCCCGGTTGTTCGAAAGTCATCGTTGTTGTTCTCCGTCGAGACCGATTCGCTGCGCGGGCCATGCCGGCCTATTGTGCAGACGAATCGCGTCGATCTCCGGAAACTACTTGATTCCGGCGCAGGTGTCGATACGCCCGCGCGTCGCTTTCTCGCGCGGGCCGGCCATGCATCATCCATGTTCGTGCGCCAGATGCGCCGCGCACCCCACCTTCCCCGGTGCGATCTCGTCCTTCAGCGTCAACGCCGGAATCGCGTAATCGCCCGCGTTTTGCCGCCGGAACGGGATCGGCTGCGTGGTCCAAAGCGCATCCAGCCGCTTGCCGAGCGCCGCACGCGTTTCGTCGAAGCGCGCGTCGTTCATCTTCCCGGTGCGGTAGATCACGAACGGCGGCAGCACGTCGAAGCCCGGGTAATACAGCATCCCGTGCTGGATCGGGAACAGCACGTCGTCGATCGGCCCGTTGATCCCGCGCGGGCTGTAATGCGATTCCCACCCGCCCGCCGTGACGATCACCATCGCGCGCTTGCCGGCAAACGAGCCTTCACCGTAGCGATCGCCCCAGTGCGTATCGGAATGCTCGCCGACACCGTACGCAAAACCGCAGGCATACACGCGCTCGAACCAGCCCTTCATGATCGCCGGCATCGAGAACCACCACAGCGGGAACTGCAGGATCACCGCATCGGCCCACCGCAGCTTGTCCTGCTCGCGCACAATGTCTTCGCGCTGCGTGCCGGTTGCAAACGCATGCTTCGAGTCGTTCGACGGATCGAAACGCGCACCCGGCTCGCGCCGGGTCAGGTCATCCGCATCGAACGCCGCCTTCCAGTTCATCGCATACAGGTCGGTCACCTGCACCGTGTGGCCGGCCGCTTCGAGATGCTCGACGGCAAAGTCGCGCAACGCGCCGTTCAGCGAGCGCGGTTCGGGATGGGCATAGACGATCAGCACATTCATGTTCGGTACTCCGTTGATTGAATGACTGCAGGATGCCGTGACCAACGGTATATTTGAAATGAATTCCTGATATCCCAGGTATAGCCATGAATAATCTCAGACGACTCGATCTCAATCTGCTCGTCACGCTGGACGTGCTGCTCGCCGAGCACAACGTCACGCGCGCGGCCGAGAAACTGAACATGTCGCAGCCGTCGGTGAGCGTGCAGTTGCAGAAGCTGCGCGACCTGTTCGGCGATCCGCTGCTGCTGCCGGGGCCGCGTGGAATGCGGCCGACCGCGCGCGCGGAGGCGCTGCGCGAGCCGTTGCGCGAAGCGCTCGAAGCCGTCGAGCGTGCGGTCATTCCGGCCACCCCGTTCGATCCCGCGACCGCGACGAACACATGGCGCGTGGCCGCGACCGACTACGGCGAATCGACGATCGTCCTGCCCGCGCTGAGCACGCTGCGTTCGGCCGCGCCCGCCACACGGCTCGCCGTGGTCGAACTGGTACCGCCGCGCATCGAGCAGGATGCCGAACGAAATGGCATCGATCTCGCCTTCCATACGTCCGAAGGGTCGCCGCCCGGCATGCGGCGCTTGCCGCTGTTCGCCGAGCGTTACGTGCTCATCGGCCGCGCCGGGCATCCGAAGCTGAAGCGGCGTCCGACGCTCGCGCAGTTCGGCACGCTCGAGCACGTGATCGTGTCGCCCGACGGCGGCGGCTTCTTCGGCGTGACGGACGAAGCGCTCGCGAAGGTGGGTGCCACGCGGCGCGTCGTGCTGTCGGTGCCGCACTTCCTGTTCGTGATGTCGGCCGTGGCCAGTACCGATCTCGTCGCGATGCTGCCCGAGCGGCTGGTGCGCGACGTGCCCGCGCTGCGTGTCGTGGAAGCGCCGGTCGAGGTGCCCGGCTATGAAATGTCGATGCTGTGGCATGAACGCGTGCATCGCGATCCGGCACATCGGTGGTTGCGGGAGACGATCGCGGCAGCGGTGTAGATCGGTCGACCGCCTGGCGCGGCCGCCCGCGTCGATCGCCATCGCACGAAATCCTTCATCCGGGGCTTGAAACCACGCCGAACACTGTATATATTTACAGTGCTTTTGCACCATTTGACCCGAATTCCGTCATCCACAGACGAACGGACTTTTGTGAGGCGACCATGTTCCAGGCATCCGCATTCGATCCCGAGCAACCCGGCTTCAACCCCGTCCACTTCGAGCGCGCCGCGCAGCGAGCGGTCGTCGATCTGCAACGTGTCGCGGGCGGCCCCGCGCAGCGGGCGCTCGGCCTGCGGCGGCGCACCCATCCTGCGGCCGTCCGCACGATGAGCTGGCAGGCGCTGCTGAACGTCGAAGAGCTGGCATTCTCGAATGCCGGCTTCCTGAACCGCAACGAGCCGGCCGTCGTCGACGCGTTCATCCGGCTGCGCGACAGCCGCCTGGTCGCGGCAGACGTCGAGGAGCCGGTCGACTGGCGCCGCGACGATGACGACCTGCCGGCCATCTACCTGATCGTCAAGGCGATGCTGGACGCGGAAGAGGAAGAACGGGCCGAAGCGGCCTGAGCCGGATGATGACCGTTCGCGGTCGCGGTCTGTCGGGGTAGCGCCGCCACGTTGCGTGGCGACGCGGCCGGCGTTGCGGCTCTTCCCGGTCCTGCGCCAGCGAATCGGTGCAGCGGACGGAGAGCCACGAACCGCCGTGCAGACGGATCACCGCCTCGCGCAGTACGTCCGAGTACCCCCCGTTGCAGCGACTGCCCGTTACAGCCGAGCCGCGAGCCGTGAACCCTGATCGATTGCGCGCTTTGCGTCGAGTTCGGCCGCCAGTTCCGCGCCGCCGATCAGGTGCACCGAACGCCCGGCCGCCTGCAGCGGCGCGAGCAACGCGCGCTGCGGCTCCTGCCCCGTGCAGAGCACGATCGTGTCGGCTTCGATCAGCTCGTGATCGGTACGCTGCTCACCGTACGACACGTGCAGGCCGCGCGCATCGATCAGTTCATAGTTCACGCCGCCGATCATTTTCACCTGCTTCATCTTCAGCGTCGCACGGTGAATCCAGCCGGTCGTCTTGCCGAGCCCCTTGCCGAGCGGCGCGGCCTTGCGCTGCAGCAGCGTCACTTCGCGCGCGGGCGCCGTCACCTGCGCACGCGTCACGCCGCCACGCGTCGCGGCCGGGTCGGTCACGCCCCACTCGGCCTTCCACTCGTCCAGATCGAGCGCCGGCGATTCACCCTCCTGCACCAGGTACTCGGCGACATCGAAGCCGATCCCGCCCGCACCGACCACCGCGACACGCCGGCCGACCGGCTGCTTGCCCGCGAGCACGTCGATGTAGCTGAGCACGTTCGGCCCGTCTTGCCCCGGGATCTTCGGATCGCGCGGCGCCACGCCGGTCGCGAGCACGATCTCGTCGTAGCCGCCCGCGATCAGGTCGCTCGCGTCGACGCGGCGGTTCAGGTGCAGGTTCACGCCGGTCAGCTCGACCTGGCGGCCGAAGTAGCTCAGCGCTTCGTGAAACTCTTCCTTGCCGGGAACGCGCTTCGCCATGTTGAACTGGCCGCCGATCTCGGCCGCGCCGTCGAACAGGTCGACCTGATGGCCGCGCTGCGCGAGCACGGTCGAGCAGGCGAGCCCGGCCGGTCCCGCGCCGACCACCGCGATGCGCTTCGGCTGCGCGGCGGGCGTGTATTTCAGCTCCGTCTCGTGGCACGCGCGCGGATTCAGCAGGCACGACGCGATCTTGTTCTTGAACGCGTGATCGAGACACGCCTGGTTGCAGCCGATGCAGGTGTTGATCTCGTCGGCGCGGCCCTGCGCGGCCTTGACCACGAACTCGGCATCGGCAAGCAGCGGGCGGGCCATCGACACCATGTCCGCGCAGCCGTCCGCGAGGATCTGCTCGGCCACTTCGGGACGGTTGATCCGGTTGGTCGTCACGAGCGGAATGCCGACCTCGCCCTTCATCTTCTTCGTCACCCACGCGAACGCGCCGCGCGGCACCGACGTTGCGATCGTCGGCACACGCGCCTCATGCCAGCCGATCCCCGTGTTGATGATGGTCGCGCCCGCGCGCTCGACGGCCTTCGCGAGCTGCACGGTTTCGCTCCAGTCGCTGCCGTCCGGAATCAGGTCGAGCATCGACAGCCGGTAGATCAGGATGAAATCGCGGCCGACCGCTTCGCGCGTGCGCTCGATGATCTCGATCGGCAGCCGGATGCGGTTCTCGTACGAACCGCCCCACTGGTCGGTGCGCTTGTTCGTATGCATCGAGATGAACTGGTTGATCAGGTAGCCTTCGGAGCCCATGATCTCGACGCCGTCGTACCCCGCTTCGCGCGCGAGCTTTGCGCAGCGGACGAACGCGCGAATCTGCCGCTCGACACCGCGCGCGCTCAGTTCGTGCGGCGCGAACGGCGAGATCGGCGACTTGATCTTCGACGGTGCGACCGCGAACGGGTGATAGCCGTAGCGGCCCGTATGCAGGATCTGCAGTGCGATCTTGCCGTCCTCCGTGTGCACGGCGTCCGTGATCTCGCGATGTCGCCGCGCGGCAGCCGACGTCATCAGCGTGCCGCCGAACGGCTTGGTCCAGCCGGCCACGTTCGGCGCAAAACCGCCCGTCACGATCAGGCCCACGCCGCCGCGGGCGCGTTCGGCGAAATATTCGGCGAGCCGCGGCAGCGTCTTGCGGCTGTCCTCGAGGCCCGTGTGCATCGAGCCCATCAACACGCGGTTCTTCAACGTCGTGAAGCCGAGATCGAGCGGTGCAAGCAGGTGGGGAAAGGTCGTGGTCATGATGAGCGTGCCAATTCGTGCCGGTAAGCGATGCGTGACATCGTAGGCGCGCGCCGCCTTGAACGTGAGGGGGCAAACAGCCATAATGCTTGTCATTTCCGGCCAAAACGACATGACCTCCCCCCTCGCCAAGGATCGCCTCGGGCTGCGCCGGCCGACGATTCCGGTTGCTTATACGCGCCTGCTGCTGCAGGCGCTGGCCGCGCGCGGTGTCGATCTGGCCGCCGTGCGCGCCGGCACGGGCCTGCGCGATGCGGTGCTGGCCGAACCGGACGCGCGCGTCGCGCCGTCGCAATGGGGGCGGCTCGTGCTCAATGCGATCGAGATCAGCGGTGATCCGGGCATCGGGCTCGCGTTCGGGCTGCTGCTGAAGCCGACCGTGCACGGCTTTCTCGGTTACGCGACGCTGACCGCGCGGGACATCCGGGAGGCGCTCTCCGTCACGCAGCGCTACTTCCGGATGCGCAACCGCCAATATCGCCTGACCTATGACGAAGACGAACGCGGCGCGACGCTCGAACTGCACGGCGTGCAAGCGAGCCCCGTGCTGCAGCATCACGTGATGTTCGAGTTCGTGCTGACGGGGCTCGCGCAGAACATCTCGCAATGGGCCGGGCGCACGTCGCCGTCGATCAAGCTGCAATTCGCGTGGCCCGAGCCGCCCTATTTCGCGCGCCATCGAGACCAGTTGCCGCCGGTCGAATTCGGCTGTGCCGCCAACGCGCTGTGGATCGCGCACGACGTGCTCGACTGGCCGCTGCCGCTCGCCGACGAAGTCGCGCACCGGCAAGCGCTCGTGCAGGTGGAGCGCGAGTATGCGCAGGTGCGCCAGGAGGAAGGTGACTTGGTCGAACGCGTGCGGGCGGAGCTGGCACGCGGAGCCGGCGATTACCCGGGGCCGGAGACGCTCGCCGACGCACTGCTCGTGTCGACGCGCACGCTGCGGCGCCGGCTGGAAGACGCCGGTTCGAGCTACCGGCAATTGCTCGATGAAGCGCGGTTTCGCGACGCGAAGCAGTTGCTTGGCGCATCGGATCTCGACCTGAAAACCATCGCCGAACGGCTGCAATTTACCGACCCGGCGAATTTCACGCGCGCGTTCCGGCGCTGGGCGGGGCAGACGCCGAGTGCGTATCGGGAGGCGGCCGCGGGGCTGACGGTACAGAAGCCGGAAAGCGCACGCTAATCCGGTTCGATCGCGGAATCCAGGCTCGTCGACGAACGCGCCGTCAGGACCTCGACGAACATCCCGACGAGCGGCTCGACGACGGGCTGCGTGGCCGGGTCCTCACCGATCACGGCGACTTCGGACGCGGGCAGCGCCGGCCATTGCGCGGACGTCGGCAGGATTTTCATGCCGGCCTGCAGGAACGACTTGCCCAGCGCGGTGACCCCCAACCCGCCCGCGACGGCGGCCTGCACGCCGACGAGATTGCTGGCCGTGCAACCCACCGACCATTCGCGGCGTGCCGCATCCAGGCTTTCCGTCATCACTTCGCGATAGGCGCAAGGCGGCGGCATCATGACGAGGCGCGCGGGGCGGCCCGGGTCGTTCCGGTAGTTTTTCGCGGCCAGCCACACCAGCGGCTCGCGCCAAATTACGCGACCGCGCACTGGCGCGCCGTCGTGCGTCTGCCGGGCGAAAACCACGTCGAGCAGGCCGACCCGATGCGCGTCGGCGAGTTCCGGGCTCGATCCCGTGACGAGTTCCAGCTGAACGGCCGGGAAGCGCTCGCCGAAGCGCGCCAGGATGCGCGGCAGTTGCGCGTGCACGAGATTTTCGGACACGCCGAGCCGCAGCCGCTCGACCTGCGGCGGCTCCCGCAATTCGTTCATGAACGCGTCGTACTGCGCCAGCAACCGCCGCCCGCCGGCGAGCACGCGCTCACCTTCCTGCGTCAGCCTCAGCGAGCGGCTCGTGCGCTCGAACACGCGCACGCCCAGCGTATCCTCGAGCCGCAACACTTTCTGGCTGACGGCCGATTGCGAACGGCCGACGACGTCGGCCGCCGCCGTGAAGCTGCCCGTCTCGGCCACGGCAACAAACGCGTGCAGCAAATCCAGATCCAGCATCGTGCCCCATCCATTCGATAATCTTCTAGATGCAAGAAAGATTATTCGTTTGTCTTCTTGTTCGCAACTTCACACAATGGCTTCGTATCAGCCGGACTCGATGGCGAGTCGCGGCAGGAAACGGATCAACGTCGTTGTTTCAACGGAGCAGGAAGATGAGCAAACGCAATTCGGTCGAGATCGTCGAGCACTTCTGGCGGGAAGTCTGGCAGGGGCGCAACCCCGACGCGGTGGACGCACTCGTCGCCGAGGATTTCGCGATCACGTCGGGTGGTACGGTCATCCGCTCGCGCGCGGCATTCAAGACGTGGGTCGCGGCGTTCCTCGCGAGCATCGACGACTTCCGGTTCGAAGTCGTCGAAACGTTCCAGAACGAAGCAGGTGACCGCGTCGCGAGCCGCTGGCGCGTGACGGGGAAGAACAACGGGTTCATGGGATCGGCCCCGTGCGGGTCGCCCATCGACATGACGGGCACGGCCGTCTGGCATGTGCGCGACGACGGGCTGCTGCAGCACAACTGGGTCGAACGCAATGCGCTCGAAGTGCACCGCAACCTGAAGGGGTCGCAGCTGTAACGCCCGGGCGGCGGCGAACGGGAACGCTCGCCGCGCCGCGCGCGAATCGGTCAGGCCGAACGCGCCGCGTCGCCCAGATCAATCCGCGCGCCGCCATCCCCCTCGCCCGCCTCGATCCGCACCTCCCCCGTCGCGGCGACGATCGCGTCATACACATCATCGGTCACGCACACCACCGGCACCGCGATCGCATACAGCTCGGCCGCCACGATCGCGCCGATCGAGATGATCAGGTCGCGCTCCTTCAGCACGATCGCGACCGGCCCCGTGCCGTTGCGTACGGCTTCCGCGAGCACGCTGCTGCTCGAACTCGAGCCCTTCGCGTGCGGCATCACCATCACCTTGCCGGCGAGGCTCGCACCGGCCTGAGGGTGCCCGCGATCGACGATCTTTCCCGCACCGGAGTCGTAGCCGCCCCAGAAGCTGAGCGGCTTGTCGAGCACGAACGGGCGCGCGCATGCGCTGCCCGGCACGAGCGTATCGCCCGTCAATACCTTGCGCGCGGCCTCAATCATCGAATCGCACCTTTCCTTCGTACGCCGAACGCACGCATTCGCGCATGCTGCCGTACGCGACCGTCACGCCGATGTTCGCGGGCGCATACGACGCCCATTTCCCCGAATTGGTCATCACGAGCCCCGACAGTTGCTTCATCACCGGCGTGATGTACGTGCAGGTATCGACGACGATCTGGATGCCGCGTGCAGCGAATTTCTCCGCGAGGCCGGCTTCGTCCAGTTCCCACAGGATGAACCGGCTCGTGTTCACGTAGAAATCGCAGGCCGGCTTGCCGTCGAATGCATCGAGCAACGCATCGAGCGTGCGGAATTCGGCCAGCGAGAAATGCGGCGTGCCGAGCGCCACTGCGACGAGCGCATCGCCGGCCGCGCCGTGGTTCAGCGTGCGGCGAATCTCGTCGAGGTCGGCCATCGCGACATCGACCGTGCGTTGCGCCGCTTGCCCGTGCAACGCGGCGTCGAGCGTGGGCGCTTCCGGCGTCACGCCGACCGCATGGAACAGCGCGACAGCGCCGCTCGACGCGGCAGCCGCACCGAGCGCCTTGAGTTCGTCTTCGGTGGTGTCGGCCGGCAGCCCGACGATCGCCGGCACGACCGCGCCCGCGATCCGGCCGATCAGCAGCCCGAGCGCGGCGAAATAGATGTCGCGCGACGGCAGGCGGCTGAAGTCCGGCGCGTTGAACACGATCCGCGCGGCGCGGTTCGCTTCGACATGCAGCCCCGCATACGGCGCACGCCCGGTGATCGCGGCGGCCAGGTCGAGAAAATCGCCGTACCGGCTCGTCCGCGCGCCGAGCACCGAGTTCGCGAACACGATCGCGTTCGATTCGGCCCACGCGATCTGCTCGCCCTTCGCGGGACGGTTCTTCAGTTGATACGGCGCGCACGTGAAGCTCGATTCGCAACCGAGCTGCAGATGCGCGTCCATCAGGCGCTGCGCGTCGCGCTGGATCGTGCGGTCGCCGTGGTACAGCTCGGGATGGATCAGGTCGAGCGACCCGACGTTCAGCGTGGTCGGCACCGCGACCTTCGCGCCGGTGTCGACGAAATACTCGACGAAATCGAGGCTGGTCTGGCCGTGATACAGGCAGCCGTCGATATGCGCGGACGTGATGTCGATCAGGTGCGGCGCGGACATCACTTGCGCCGTGCGCGCGACGATCCGCATCGCGCGTGCGACGCCATCGCCGAAATCTCCGCGCAGCATCGCGCTGTCGCGGTCACTCAACCGCAGCATCGGTTGCTCCTCTGACGCGCACCGGCGGCGCCGGCCCGTGAAATCTGTCAGAGGACTCTACAACTGGAAATAAAAACTGTCCAGATCGCGATCGATCCGGACAGTTTAAAAACCAATTCCCACTCTGGAACGCCAATGAAGTGGCCAATGGCTCGAATTTAGCTCCAGTTTGCCGCCAGCCCGCCGTCTAGCGTTCCGCGGTCACACTGAACAGTTCGTCGCGCAGCGCCTTCGCGCGGTCGTGGCCGAACTGCGTCTCGAATTCGTCCTGCGCGGCCTGCCACGCGACCTTCGCCTGCGCGAACGTGCGCTCGCCCAGCTTCGTGAGGCTCAGCGCGTGCGCACGCGCATCGTGCTCGGACGCGGCCGTTGCGACGAAGCCGTCGCGCTGCAGCGGCTTCAGCGCGCGCAGCAACGTCGTGCGATCCATCACGAGCGCATCGGCGAGTTCGCTCATCAGCAGGCCAGGCTGGCGCGTCAGGTTCGCCATGATCGAGAACTGGGCGGGCGTGACGCCAACCGGGGCCAGATGGCGCTCGTACAGTTGCGTGACGAAGCGCGCCGCCTGACGCAGCGCGAGACAGTTGCACGCCTGGGCAATCGAGGTGTCGTTCATGCTTCGCAATTTATATGTGCATATGCATAAAGTCAATGTACACTCCGCCGTAACAAGGCCGGTGGCCGGCCTCGCGTCAAGGAGACGGACATGGACTACATCGACAAGCTGCGGATTTTCCGGTCGGTGGTGGAGATGCGCAGCTTCACGCGCGCCGCGGACATGCACGGCCTCGCACGGCCTGTCGTGTCGCGCGCGGTTGCGGATCTGGAGGCGCGTTTCGGCAGCCGGCTGCTGCACCGGACCACGCGCCAGGTGTCGCTGACCGAAACGGCCGAGCGCATCTACGAGCGCTGCGCGGCCGTGCTCGACGAACTCGACTCGCTCGAAGCGGAAGCGCAGGCGCCGACGCGCGAGCCCGAAGGCCTGCTGCGGCTCGTCGCGCACACGACGGCCGCGCTGAACCGGCTGGTGCCGCTGATCGCCGGCTTCAAGGCCGCACACCCGAAGGTGCGCCTCGACGTGACGCTGACCGAGCGGCCCATCGATCTCGTCGGCGAAGGCTACGACATCGGCATCGTCGTGCCGTACATGCTGACGAACGAATCGACCGTCGTGCGGCTGGTCGAACGGATTCCGCTCGTGATCGTCGCGACGCCCACGTACCTGCGCGCCCATTCGCGCCCGGTCACACCGGCCGATCTCGCCGACCACCCGTTCGTGCCGATGTCACCGTCGCTGCGCCGGCCCGCGCTGTCGTTCCGCGTCGACGGCGACCTGCTGACCGTGCCGTTCCGCTTCGACATCTCGTCGAACAGCCCCGTCTTCAACCGCGAAATGGTGATGCACGACTTCGGCATCGGCGTCGTGCCGAAAACGCTCGTCCAGGCCGAACTCGCGTCGGGTGCGCTCGTGCAGTTGCTCGCGGATGCCGATCTCGTCGACAAGTTCGTCGAGATCAAGCTCGCGTACGCGAACCGCGCGCTGCTGCCCGCGAAGGTCAAGGCGTTCATCGACTACACGGCCGCCTACTGCGACCGCGAAGGCTGGATCGTTCCGGCGGCAGCCTGACGCCGATTGGTACAGCCATGACAACAATCTGATCACGCCCCGCCGCTCGCTTCGCGCCCTATTGCCCCCTAACATGTGTACATGCACAAGACCACGCTCACCGATGACGATTGCTTCGCGGTCCGGCAAGCCGCCCGCCGGATCTCGCAGTTCTACGAGCGTTATCTGTCGCGGGCGGGCGTGACGTCGTCGCAGTACAGCATTCTCGCGCTGCTGCGCGACCGGCCGGGCCTGACGATGGCGACGCTGTCGGCCGTGCTGGTGATCGAACGCACCGCGCTGCTGCGCGCGCTCAAGCCGCTCGTCGGCGCGGCGCTGGTGGCCGGCCGGATCGAGCCGCGATGCCGCCGCCAGACGTTCGCGCTGACCGCTCACGGCGAAACGAAAATCGCCGACGCGCAGGTGCACTGGCTCGCCGCGCAGGAAGCGTTCGAGCAGCGGTTCGGGTCGACGCAGGCGGCCCGCCTGAGAGACGAATTGTTCCGGATCACGCACAACCTGCCGGAACGCTAGCCCCTTCCCCGATCGACGACCCGTCGTCGATCGACTTGATAAGTGTATATACATAGGTGAATCGATGGATACGACCCAAGCCGCTGCTACATCCCGTGAAGCAGCCACACTCGACCAGCCCGCGAAGCAACAGCGCCGCGTGCCGTGGATGCGCATCGCGGTGGGTGCCGTCGTCATCGTCGTCGTCGCCGCCGCGCTCGACTGGCTGTTCGTGCTGCGCTTCCAGGAGAGCACCGACGATGCGTATGTCGGCGGCGACGTGACGGTGCTCGCGCCGAAGGTCAACGGCTTCGTTGACAAGATCCTCGTGACCGACAACCAGCGTGTGAAGGCCGGCGACGTGCTCGTGCAGCTCGATGCGCGCGACTACGACGCGAAGCTCGCGCAGGCCAGCGCCGAAGTCGACAGCGCCCGCTCCGCCGTGACGGAACTCGCGGCGAAGCAGCAACTGCAATACGCGGTGATCGGCCAGCAGGCGGCCGACAAGAACGCGTCGTCGGCCGAGCTGACACGTGCGGCGTCGGACCGCGTGCGCTATCGCGAGCTCGTCAAATCCGACGCCGTGTCGAACCAGATCGTCGAACGCGCGGACGCCGACTACTCGAAGGCCGGCGCCGCCGTCGAACGCAGCGACGCCGCGCTGCTCGCGTCGAAGCGGCAACTCGACGTACTCGGCGCGCAGCTCGCCGATGCGCAAGCCCGCGTGAACACAGCGCTTGCCGCGCAGCGCGTCGCCGCGCTCAACGTCGAATACACGACGATCCGCTCGCCGGTCGATGGCTACGTCGGCAACCGCACGGGCCGCGTCGGGATGCTCGCGAACGTCGGCGTGCCACTGCTGACGGTCGTGCCGGCTTCCGGACTGTGGGTCGACGCGAACTTCAAGGAAGACCAGCTTCGCAAGATGCACGCGGGCGATCGCGTCGACGTATCGCTCGATGCGTCGAGCACGAAACTGCACGGCCGCGTCGACAGCCTCGCGCCCGCGACCGGCGCGACCTTCAGCGTGCTGCCGCCCGAGAACGCGACCGGCAACTTCACGAAGATCGTCCAGCGCATACCGGTGCGCGTGCATCTCGATCCGCAGCCGGGCCTCGACCACGTGCTGCGCCCCGGCCTGTCCGCGGTCGTGACCGTGCATACCGATCACGCGAACTGAACGGGAGATGACGATGACCACCGCGTTTTCCGGCGACCCCGCGTCGCAACCCACCAAGCAGCGCGTGTTCGCTTTCGCGCTGATGTGCGTCGGCTTCTTCATGGCGACGCTCGACATCCAGATCGTCGCATCGTCGCTGCGCGACATCGGCGGCGGGCTTTCCGCCAGCCAGGACGAATTGTCGTGGGTGCAAACGGCCTACCTGATCGCCGAGATCATCGTGATCCCGATGTCGGGCTGGCTGTCGAAAGTGATGTCGACGCGCTGGCTGTTCGCCGCATCGGCGGTCGGTTTCACGATCACCAGCATGCTGTGCGGCGTCGCATGGGACATCAACTCGATGATCCTGTTTCGCGGGCTGCAGGGTGCGCTCGGCGCCGCGATGATCCCGACCGTATTCACCACCGCGTTCGTGCTGTTCCCCGGCAAGCAGCGGCTGATCGCCTCGACGACCATCGGCGCGCTCGCGTCGCTCGCGCCGGCGATCGGCCCCGTGATCGGCGGCTGGATCACCGACCAGTGGTCGTGGCACTGGCTGTTCTACCTGAACCTCGTGCCGGGCATCGCGGTGGCCGCGCTCGTGCCGCGCTACGTGCACATCGACGAACCCGATCTCAGCCTCATCAAGCGCGGCGACTATCTCGGCATCGTGCTGATGTCGGGCTTCCTCGGCTGCCTCGAATACGTGCTGGAAGAAGGCCCGCGCAAGAACTGGTTCGGCGACGACGCGATCGTGATCTGCGCGTGGATCTCCGGCATCTGCGGCTTCCTGTTCATCGTGCATGCGCTGACCGCGAAGGATCCGATCGTCGACCTGCGCGCGCTCGTCGTGCGCAACTTCGGGATCGGCAGCCTGCTGTCGTTCGTGACCGGCATCGGGATCTTCGTGACCGTGTTCCTGACGCCGCTGTTTCTTGCGCAGGTGCGCGCATTCAGCTCGCTGCAGATCGGCATGGCATTGCTGTCGGTCGGCGCGTTCCAGCTGGTCGCGCTCTGTGCGTATGCGTTCGCCGCGCGCTTCTTCAGCCTGCGCGCGCTGCTCGTGTTCGGGTTGATCTGTTTCGGGCTCGGCTGCTACCTGTACACGCCGATCACGCACGACTGGGGCTGGCGCGAACTGCTGCTGCCGCAGGCACTGCGCGGCATCGGCCAGCAGTTCAGCGTGCCGCCGATCGTGACGATGGCGCTCGGCTCGCTGCCGCAGTCGCGCCTGAAATCGGCGAGCGGCCTGTTCAACCTGATGCGCAATCTCGGCGGTGCGATCGGCATCGCGGTGAGCGCGACGATGCTCAACGACCGGCTGAACTTTCACTACCTGCGCCTGAACGAGCACGTGAGCGCCGGCCAGCCGCAGGTCTCATCGCTGCTCGATCGCCAGGCCGCGTACTGGACGTCCGTGGCCGGCAACACGCTGGACACCGCGCAAGCCGGGCTCGCGAACCTGCACCACCTGATCTATCGCGAAGCGCTGACGCTCACCTACGCGGATGCGTACTACGCGCTGTCGCTGTGCTTCGTCGTCGCGCTGATCGCGGTCGTCTTCTCCAAACCCATTTCCCTGAACGCGCCGCCGCCGGACGCGCACTGAGGTTGAGGTCATCACCATCATGAAAAAACTTCTCGTCGCCCTCGCCGTCAGCGCACTCGCCGCAGGATGTGCGGTGCAGCCCGCGCAGCATCCGGCGCTTCAGGATTCGGTTCGAACGCTCGCGCCGGATGGTTGGGATACCGAGGTGCCGCGCGCGGACATCGACGCCGCCGCGTGGTGGGCGCAATTCCACGATCCCGTGCTCGATCGGCTGATTGCCACCGTGCTCAATGACAACCTCGATCTGCAGGCGGCCGCCGAACGCGTGAAGCAGGCGCAGGCGCTGACCGTGCAGAAGCGCGCAGTGCTGCTGCCCGAACTCGATGCGACCGCGCATGCGGCCGACGCACGCCAGAACACGCCGCCGCCGCTCGGTTATGTGCGGCAGGCCGGTGCGGGGCTCGCGCTGAGCTGGTCGCCTGATGTGTTCGGCGGCGAACGGCTCGATCTGCTTGCCGCGCAGGCCGAGCTCGTCGGGCAGAAGCATGCGGAAGATGCGATGCGGCTCGCGCTCGCGGCCGATGCGGCTTCCGCGTATGTCGATCTGCGCTGGGCGCAGCAGGAATTGAAGATCCTGCAGGACAACGCGAAGATCCGGCAGCATGCGCTCGAGCTCACGCGCAAGCGGCAGGCGTTCGGGTTGTCGACCGAGCTTGACGTCACGCGTGCGCAGAACCAGCTCGATGCACTCGAAGCGCGGATTCCACCAACGCAGGCGCAGGTTTCGCATCAGCTCAATCTGATCGCCGTGTATTCGGGGCGCACGCCGGAATCGGTCGATCGGCTCGTGCTCGCGCAGGCTGGGGAGATTCCCGCGCCGCCGGTTGGATCGCCAGGGACGTTGCCTTCGCAGGCGTTGCTGCGGCGGCCGGATGTGCTGACCGCGTACGCGCAGGTCGAGCGGCGTGCGGCGCAAGTCGGGGTGGCGAAGGCCGAGCGGTATCCGAAGTTTTCGTTGAACCTGACGGACGGGATTCTGGCGGCTTCGTATCTCGGGTTGCCTACGTTGACCGATAACCTGTTCAGTGCCGCGTTGAGTGCGACGAGCCCGATCTTCAATGCGGGACGGATTACTGCCGATATCTCGCAGAGCGAAAGCAGGATGCGCGAGTCCGAACTCGGGTTGCGGCAGACGATGCTGCAAGCGTTGAGGGAAGTCGAGGATGCGCGGGCGAATCTCGTCAGTTCCGATGAGGCGTCTCGGAGGCTGGGTAGTGCGCTGGCTGCTTCGGATAAAGCGCTTGGATTGGCGAATCAGCTTTATAAGGGCGGTGCGACGGATTTTCTGGATGTGCTGTCGGCGCAGGAGGTGTATCTGCGGGATTCGGATTCGCTGAATCAGGTCAAGCGCGAGCATGCGCTGGCGGCGGTGGCGCTTTATCGGTCGCTTGGGGGTGGGTGGAGCAGGAATGACGCAGCGGGCGGGCCGGAGGTGGAGGCTGTGGCGAAGAACTAAGCGTGATCACGATACGGCGCCGGCATCAACACTTGCCGGCGCCCCGCCCGTCAGCCACACGATCCCAGACATTGGACCGACGACAACGCGATCAGATAAACCGCCGCCCACGCAATACCCAGTCCTGCGATAACGGCGACGATAACGGTGAAGATACGCGTGATGGGTTTGTGCCAGAACCGGATCGCAACGAACACGCCTGCAGCCAGCAGGAGCACGATGAGGATCGGGCCGAGCACACTCATTGCAGCGTTATCGGTCGAGTGCCAGCTTCGCGCCGAGCCCCAGCAGGATCGTCCCCATCACCGCGTCGATCGGCTTGCGCAGTTTCGCGTAGCCGACTTGCACACGGTTCGTCGAGAACAGCACGGCGACCGTGCAGAACCACGTCAGCGATACGGCGACGACCACGGCCAGCGTCGCGCCATGCACCCATGCCGGCGCATGCGCGGGCAGCAGCGTGACGAACAGGCTGCCGAAGAACGCCGCGGCTTTCGGGTTGGTCAGGCCGACCAGCAACCCTTTCCGGTAGGCGTGCACGCCGCCGCGAACGACCGGCTGGCTTGCAGCCTCAGCCTGCTGTGCCGACTGGCGCAGGCCCGACAGCGTCTTGATGCCCAGATAGATCAGGTACGCGGCACCGGCGATGCGGATCGCCTCGTACAGCCACGCGAGCTTCGCGACGATCAGCCCGAGCCCGAAAATCGCCATCGCCGCCCAAACCGCATGCGACGACGCGATGCCCAGCGCGGCCAGCAGGCCAGCGCGGCGATTGCCGAGTGCATGGGACGAAACGGCGATCAGGTCGGGACCGGGGCTGACGCACGCCAGCAACATCACGCCGCCGACTGCGGCTAGTTGGGGAAGATAGCTCATGGCGGTTCGGGAGGATTCGAGTGAAGGGGGAAAGCCGGCTTACTCTAGCACGCTGATTTTGGTTGCATGCGGGACGGTCTGAGACGCGGCGCGGCGGCAGCCAGCCCCGCTCTTTCGAGCCGCCGCCGCGCTCGTTGCGCCCACGAATTACAGCGGCGGCCGCTTCAGCTTCACCCAGCGCTGCACCGACGGCCGCTCCCACTGCGCACGCGCATAGTCGGCGAGGCGCTGCGGCACCGGATCGTCATTCAGCACCAGACGGTTCAGCATCACCGCCAGATCGACATCGGCAATGCTCCATTCGCCGAACAGGTTTGCCGCGCCCGGTACGAGCAGTTTGTCGGCGGCCGCGAACAGTTTCTGCGCGGCGGCTTGCGCCAGACTCGACAGCGGCTCGCTCGACGGCCCGTAGAACAGCACTTCGGTCGACCGCTCCGTACGAACCGGCATCAAGTCGCTGCGCAGCCATGCCTGCACCTGGCGTGCGCGTGCGCGCTGGCGCGGATCAACCGGATAGAGCCGCGTGCCCGGGAAAGTCTCGTCGAGATATTCGGTAATCGCCGACGATTCCGACAGCGCGAAATCATCGTGTACGAGCGTCGGCACGCGCTGCGTCAGGGATGTCGCCGCGTAGTCGGGCGCGAAATGCGCGCGGTTGCCGAGATCGACGGTCACCAGTTCGTAAGGCAGCGATTTTTCCTCGAGCGCAACGAAGACCGACATCGCGTAAGGGCTCGTGTATTGCGTATCCGCGTAGAGACGGAGATTACCGGTTTGCACTGCTGGCTCCTTGTGGGTGCGGAGGTCGGCGGTTGCTCGTTGATGCACCGACGGCCTCCGGGTGGGTCGTTATTTGTGTGATTGCGTGACAGATTAGCAGCGGCGGAAAAGGCGGTGTTTGCTGTTTTGTGACCGCTGTCGCCGCGAGATCATCCTGCGACGGGCCAGCGGTAACCGATCACTTCGTCCAACGGGTACGCGAGTTCGCGCACTTCTTCCAGTTGGTTGCCGCCGAAGAGATACACCTGTTCGTCGTCGTGACGCAGGTAGAAACCGACATGCCCTTTCCAGCTCGCGGGATCATCACGCGTCAGGATCGCGATACAACCGTAGACGGGGCGCTCCAGCGGCCTCCCCCATTCGAGCCACGAACGCGCAAGCGCGGAGCCCGTGCCGCGAATACCGGCGTGCGTCATGCACCAGTTGACGAACGACGAGCACCAGGAAATCTTGTCGTCGTAGCCGACCAGGTTCGTCTGGTTGTTGTATTCGACGATGCGCGGGTTGATGCTGCCGGGCGGGTGGCGGCGGATGCCGAGTTCGGCCATCGCGACGGGCATCCACGGCGGATGGGCGGCGTCCGGTTTGCTCTCAGGGTTGAATAGGGTCACGTCGTTCTCGGGCGAGTGTGTTGTGCGGTCAATCTTCGCATGAATGCGGCAGCGCGACAGCGCCCTTTCGGCTTGTGATTGCCTTTCAGTCCGCGCCGGTCGTATCGCTTTTTACCGTCAACCGGCCTCCGGGGGGTGGGCAGACACGCCCGCGAGATCGACTACCATATGACAAAACCAACCGGTCTCGACCGCCTCATCCGCGCACCATGACGACACCTTCCGACGACTCCGCCTCGCCCGAACTCGACCGCACGCCGACTCGACCGGAGCGGGATGCGGAATCGACGCCGCGGATCATTACGCTGCCGGCGCATCTGCACAGCATCCCTTCCTGCGAAGGCGTTCCCGATCTGTTCAACACGTACCTCGTCAATATCGGGCTGGCGCTGCTGTTCGGCACGATATTCACGGGGTTGCTCGTCAGTCCGTTTTACGACGGGTCGTTTTTCAACAAAGGCTTCATCGTGTTCATCCTGTGGCTCGTGCTGCTGGGTGTGATCGCGTGGGCCGTGAAGATCTTCATTGGCGGGGCAAGACATGCCGGCGCCTGGTTCGAGGTCGACTCGACCGGTTTCCGCTATGGTCTCGGCAAGCGTCCGGAAACGGCCGCCATCCCGAAAGCACAGTGCATCGAATGGCGCGAAGCCGTTGCCAACCCCGACCGACCCTATGACGTCGAATACAACACGGCGTCCGGCGTCACCAGGAGCCCCGCGAACTTCCAGTTCTGGCGACGCGCCACGCGCGAACCCGTCGCGGCCTATACGCTGCGCATGAATCTCATCCCGACCGACGCCGACGATGCCATTCGCTGCGCGGGCTTCAAGAATCGTCACGACCTGCTCGTCGCCCTTCTGTGCGGCCTCGCGCATCAGGGGCTGCGCTTCAATCGCAATACCTTCATTGCCGCCGGCATTCACCCGGAGACCTGGCAGAAACTCAGAACGCCGTGGCGCAAGGCCGTCGTCTTTTTCTCCATTCTTACCGCGCTCGGCCTGCTGGCCTTCTTCATCTGGGGGCGCCTCTCCCTGATCTTCTCCTTCGCGATCTGGATCGTTTCGTTTTTATATTATTGCGGCGAGGGGAAGTACGACTTCTCTCCGGATATCAAGAACTATCCGCGAGGGCCGATCGTTTTTCGCATCGACGATAGCGAGACGGCCGACGAAAGCCGCCGTTGAAGCAGCGGGCACACTGCAGCGGGTCGGGCTTTTGCCCATGCGCGGGCTTGCGATTCCCTCGCGATCCCCGCTTATGATGTCGTGAGCCACACGCCCCTCACACCCGCCATGCGCATCACGCCCCTGCCGCCCCTTCAGTGCCTCATCGCGTTCGAAGCCGCCGTGCGGCATGCGAGCTTCACGCGCGCGGCCGCCGAGCTGCACCTGATCCAAAGCGCCATCAGCCGGCAGATCCAGCAGCTCGAGGAATTCCTCGGCCGCTCGCTGTTCGTGCGCGAACAGCGTTCGCTGCTCGCTGACGATCGCCGGCGAGCAATACGCAGCGCAGGTGCACCGTCTCCTCACGCAATGCGCGGAAGCCACGCATGACGTGATGAAGCCGTACGGCGATCTCGAACTGACGATCGCGTGCTCGTCCGGTGTGGCGCTGCTGTGGCTCACGCCGCGCCTGCCCGAGTTTCGCGCCGCGTACCGTCAATGCCAACGTAAGCAATCGACCCGTTGCAGTCCTTCGAAAGCGTAGATTCGACGCCACAAAGCGGACGCTCGTTCTGTGTTTCCGCGCTCTACCCACTTGGATAGCCTACCTAAGAAATGGGAAATCTGTTCCAAGATCCTTTCCAGAGTACGCCTCGCGCGTTCCATAGTGCACGATAAACTGATTCATCAAAGTGATGAACTCGGCAGAACTCTTAACGTCCTGAGCTTTAACGAGACCATTACGGTCCGTGGTGGGAGTGCCTGTCGCGAGAAGGAGCAGCCGACTTGTCAAGGCGCAGACCACCAAACATTTGGGGCTATCCATAGAGGTCGACTCAAATGTCTTGTGGTCCACGCAGAACAGAGGCGTATCCGTGGTGCAGAGCGGTCCGGCTCCTGCATTGCCGGGAAAGTAACGAAAGTCCCAATGCAGGCCCTCAAGGGTTGAGAAGACGTCATTCAAGTGTGCGCTCTGAGCCTTCAAGAATGGCTCCCGGTCGGCGATGCCTGCGAGCGTTGCGTCCATGTTGGTCGGCGTGCTATCAACCATGGAGTGAAAAGCGTCCCGGCCGTACTGCGTGCTTAAAGGGGGAATCACTGCCTGGCCTTGCGCGACCTTCGCTACCCCTACCATCCGCGGGTTCCGCAAATGCAGGCTTGCGAGGAACCTGCAAGCTGTCGTGCGCGCCTGCTTTCCAGGCGAAAAGTCGATTTTAAGCGGATCTTCGCGCATCTCCCTCCACAGGTTCCCTGACGCCGTCTCAATCACTTGCAGCGCCCGGTCAACGCTGGGGTCCCATCCCGCGCCGTCGTTTGTATGGTTGGGTACGAACGTGTTGTCCGGCAGGGCGGAGGAGTAGAGGTGGTCCATACAGGCCACCTTATCCAGCGCCTTCGTCACGGCGGTAGGATTACCTGCATACGCAGCCTTGATGTCAGTGACCACGACTTTTCCGCTATTGGGCGCCGTCGTGAACCCACGAAGGTAGAACTGGGGAACCCAGTGCTGATTGATAGCTAAGGCCATGTTATCTCTCCCCCTTCTTGTTGCACGGATGCGCACCGTTTTCCGTGCGCCAAGGCACGGCACGTTCGCGCTGCACGAAAGAAACGTCAAATTGCCAGATAGCCATGAGTTGTGAGTGTGACGGGTAACGTTGCAGGCAAACCATCAAGCGGCCATTCGCGACTGGCTGCTCCTGGCCGAAACCGGACGACCAACTGGACATCACTAGATGCCCTTTCGAGTTCGCACAAGCCCGCCCCTCAGAACTCGATGTGTTTCTCCATGAAAATACTCAATGGATCATCCGTGTAATCACCAAATGGTCCCCGATGCTGATATCCGGCAGACGCATACAAAGCCAGCGCCTCGTTTTGATAAGGTCCGGTTTCAAGCGTGAACAACTTGCAACCTAGATCGATTGCCCGTGCCTCGAGCACGCTGATGAGCTTCTGGGCCACACCCTGCCCGCGGCCGCGCGGGCTGACATACATCCGCTTCAATTCACCGAATTCGGCGTTGAGGACAATCGCCCCGCATCCAATTGCCTTACCTTCGCTGTCCCGCGCTACGGCGAACAGCACATTGGATTGCTTGAGCGACGCAATATCCAGAGCGTGCCGGCTCTCAGGGGGATACAGGGTGTCCTGGTACGCATCCAGATCGGCGATGAGAGCGATCACGTCGGGTTGGTCGGGAGACTCGAAAGCGATAGTCATGGCAGACAAAGCTATGAAAAAAAGAGAAATTGAAGTACCCGCCGAAGTAGCAGCACTCAACATCGATGACCATCCGGTCTTCAGCCGCTGATTGTCAGTGATGTATCCGGTACTGTCGAACCTCTCAAAAATGCGGGCGAATCCGATCGCCCCGTGATATCGCACGACTCAGCGACCATCAAGACAATTGCCTCCTATTGAACAACCGCATCGACCATCGCCTGCGCTTCGGACACAAACCGTGAAAAACGCCTTTGCTTGGGCAATTGCTGCGCGAAACAGGCTGGCCGCTGCTCCTCTGCCACGTGCCCCGCACTGCAAGCGACGATCGTCGGCAACGTCGCATCCCGCCACATGAGATAAACCCGTGCGCCCTGCTTGACCGACACCATCAACGTATTTGGCCCATCCGGCATCCCGTCCTGGCTGTCACCCAGCAGCAACGCCTTCACCACCGCATCAGTCGGTTTCCGCTTCACCGGCACTTCGGCAAACCGAAACTCCGCAGCGTCGCCACCCAGTACGTCGGTGTAAAACGTCTCGTTATCGAAGATAACGGCAACATCGTCCGTGGACTTGATCCCCGCATCCGCCGTCGCAGCCCAAGCCTTCAAAAGCGGAACCGTCGTCGCAACGAGATTCACCTTCCCGTCATTCGACTTCAAGAGCAGTCCATCCGGCCCGGGCGTCATCCCGTTGTCGATGTAGAGGGTATCCACGGTACTCCCCGCCTTCGCGGAAAAACCTTTCGCCCTGACCGTCCCGACAAGCTTAACCAGTCGCGCATTCACCTCAGCCGTATATTTCTTGTCCAGATCCGCCTGATCTTCCATCCGCGCCGCTGTAATCGTGTCGACGGCTTTCTTCCGATAGGCGAGATAAGAATCAGTAGGCGACGCAATCACCTTCGCCCCCACCGCAGCCGCCACCACGACGAGCACCGCCGCCCCCACCCCGATCTTCCACTTGGAAATGCGTTTCATTTTTATAGACGTCACCGAATCCCGCACCAACATACAAAAACGGCTGCCGTGAACCCACGGCAGCCGTCCCTCAGAAACATCTCATTTTAAATCGCGAATACCTGCTCTGCGTCCGCGATCGATGCCTGGGCATTCCCGCGCAGTTACGCGTCAACGCCAGCCGCGATGCCAGCCGTAGTGCGGATGCCACCATCCCCACCCATAGTGCGGGTGATAGCGCCACGAATAACCGGGAGCCGGCATCACGCCGACCGGCGCAACGTAGACGACGCCCGCGGGAGCGACCGCCGGCGGTTCAGCCGGCGCCACCACGCAGCCGGATAGTGACGCGCCCAGCAGCAGCGACGCGACCAGGGTGTAACAGGTTTTAGATTTCATGATCGATCATCCAGACATCGTGGCCATGTGAAGCGAACAGGGGTTACTGCCAGCCCGGATGTCGCGCGCGGTAGTACTCGAGCGCGGCGTTACGCTCCTGCTCGGCCTGCCGTGCCAGTTGCTCGGCACGCGCCATGTGGCCACCGAACTCGCCGCCATGTTCCTGCTGGATCACGTGCATCTCTTCGATGGACCGCTGAAGATCGTGCGTGGCGGCCATCGCCTTGTTGTGAAGCTCGTCGGCGAACGCGGCATTCGCCATCAGCGCAGCGCACAGAATCACGGGAATGGATTTGAGTTTCATGAGTACAGTTCTTCCGTCTTGTCGTGAAAAGGATTGTTGCTGCAGTAGTGAACGCCCCGTCCCTGCCCACTGTTGACGCCGCATCGCCCGGACTTTGTAAATCTGTATTACGCCCCGGACGGTCGGGCTTTCCCCCATGCGTCAGCTTGTGATTTCCTTTCGATCCGCGCTTATGATGTCGCGAGCCACGAGACCTTCACACCCGCCATGCGCATCACGCCCCTGCCGCCCCTGCAGTGCCTCATCGCGTTCGAAGCCGCCGTGCGGCATGCGAGCTTCACGCGCGCGGCCACCGAGTTGCACCTGACCCAAAGCGCCATCAGCCGGCAGATCCAGCAGCTCGAGGAATTCCTCGGCCGCTCGCTGTTCGTGCGCGAACATCGTTCGCTGCGGCTGACGATCGCCGGCGAGCAATACGCAGAGCAGGTGCACCGTCTCCTCACGCAATGCGCGGAAGCCACGCACGACGTGATGAAACCCTACGGCGATCTCGAACTGACGATCGCATGCTCGTCTGGTGTCGCGCTGTTGTGGCTCACGCCGCGCCTGCCCGAGTTTCGCGCCGCGTATCCGGACATCAAGCTGCGGCTGATCGTGCGCGACGGGCTCGCGTCGATGTCGCCGGCGGAGTTCGACGTGGGCGTCTACTACGTGCGCCAGCAGGCGCCCGCCGAATACACCGCGCGCCGTCTGTTCGACGAGGAAGTGTTTCCCGTCTGCGCGCCGGGTTACCTGGCCTGCCGCACGCTCGACGCGGCCGATCTCGCGAACGAGACGCTGCTGCGCCTCGAGGACGGGCAGCGACAGTGGATGTCGTGGTCCGAATGGTTCGACCAGAACGATATCGACCGGCAAAAGGCTCAGCCGCAGGACATCACCATCAACTCGTATCCGCAGATCGTGCAGATGACCATCCTCGGCCAGGGCATATCGCTCGGCTGGCGCTACATGATCGACGCATGCATCGAGGCCGGGCTGCTCGTGCGCGTGACCGACGCATCCGCGAGCCACGGTGGCGGTTACTACGTGATCTCGCCCAACGACCGCGCGCAGAACCATGCCGCGCGCCTGTTCACCCGCTGGCTGTTCGAACAGGCGGAGCGGCAGACGGCGCCCTGACGCATCCGGAACGCAACGCATGCGTCCAGCGCATGCGTGCATGCGAATCTTTCGTTTCAGAAAAAAATCGCGCTGTCCTTAGCATGGGGTTCACGCGGGGCGCCCGTCCCGTCTTCTGCCCAAGGAAGAGACCATGCAAGGAACGCTTTCCCCGCGCGCCGCGCCTGCCGTCGATGCGGCGGTGCAGCAGCGCCGCCGCGCCATCGTCGCGACCGTGATCGGCAACGGTCTCGAATGGTTCGATTTCACCGTCTACAGCTTCTTCGCGGTCATCATCGCGAAACTGTTCTTTCCGACCGGCAACGAACTGACGTCCGTGCTGCTGACCGTCGCGACGTTCGGCGTCGGCTTCTTCATGCGGCCCGTCGGCGGCATCGTGCTCGGCATCTACGCCGACAAGGTCGGGCGCAAAGCCGCGCTGTCGCTCACCATCCTCATGATGGCAGCCGGCACCGCGCTCATCGGGCTCGCGCCGACCTACGAACAGGCCGGCATCGCCGCGCCGCTGCTGATCGTCGTCGCGCGGCTGCTGCAAGGTTTCTCGGCCGGCGGCGAGATGGGCGGTGCCACCGCGTTCCTCACCGAATACGCGCCGCCGGAGAAGCGCGCGTACTACTCGAGCTGGATCCAGTCGAGCATCGGCTTCGCGGTACTGCTCGGCGCGGCGACCGGCACCTTCGTCACGACGTCGCTCGACGCGCAGGCGCTGCATAGCTGGGGCTGGCGACTGCCGTTCCTGCTCGGGATCATCGTCGGGCCCGTCGGCTACTTCATCCGCAGCCATATCGACGAGACGCCCGCGTTCAGTGCCGTCGAAGCGCAGGCGAAAGAAAGCTCGCCGCTGAAGGAAGTGCTGTCCACCTACCCGCGCGAGACGTTCGCGAGCTTTTCGATGGTCATTCTGTGGACCGTCTGCACCTACGTGCTGCTCTTCTACATGCCGACGTATTCCGTGCGCACGCTGCATCTGCCGCAATCGACCGGCTTCGCAGCCGGCATGGTCGGCGGGCTGATGATCATGTGCTGCTCGCCGATCGTCGGCCGGCTCGCCGACGTGTGGGGACGGCGCGTGTTCCTGTCCGGATCGGCGCTGGCCATCCTCGTGCTCGCGTGGCCGATGTTCGCGTGGATCAACCATGCGCCCGGGTTCACGTCGCTGATCGTGTTCCAGGCCGTGTTCGGCGTGCTGATCGCGATCTACACGGGGCCGATCCTCGCGGCGTTCGCCGAACTGTTCCCGACCAAGGTGCTGTCGACCGGGCTGTCCGTCGCGTACAACTTCGCGGTCACGATCTTCGGCGGCTTCGCACCGTTCCTGATCACGTGGCTCATCGCCCGCACCGGCAGCAACATGGCGCCGGCTTTCTACGTGACCCTCGCGGCGGCCGTCAGCTTCATCGGGACGCGCTTCGTTAAGGACGCCAAGCGTGGCGCTTCCGTCAATCGATAAGGATCTCTCTCCATGACCATTACCGTGCTCCAAGGCGGCAACGTACTCGATCTCGAACGGGGCGTGCTGCTCGATCATCATCATGTCGTGATCGACGGCGACCGGATTGTCGAAGTCACCGATCGGCCAGTGGATTTTCCGAATGCGCAGGTGATCGACGTGCGCGGCAAGACCGTGATGCCGGGGTTCATCGATTGCCATGTGCATGTGCTGGCTTCGAATGCGAATCTCGGCGCGAATGCGACGCAGCCGAATATTCTTGCCGCGATTCGGTCGTTGCCGATTCTCGATGCGATGTTGTCGCGCGGTTTTACCAGCGTGCGCGATGCGGGCGGTGCGGACTGGAGTTTGATGCAGGCGGTCGAGACCGGGCTGGTGTCGGGGCCACGGATTTTTCCGTCGGGAAAGGCGTTGTCGCAAACCGGTGGGCATGGGGACTTTCGGCCGCGTGGGGACTTGCTGGAGCCTTGTTCTTGCTGTTTCAGGACGGGAGCGATTGCTCGGGTGGTGGACGGGGTCGAAGGTGTACGGCTCGCGGTACGTGAAGAAATTCAGAAAGGCGCGACGCAGATCAAGATCATGGCGTCAGGTGGCGTTGCTTCGCCAACCGACCCGATTGCGAACACGCAGTACTCCGAGGACGAGATTCGGGCCATCGTGGATGAAGCCGAGGCCGTGAATACTTATGTGATGGCGCATGCGTATACGGGGCGGGCGATTGCGCGGGCGGTGCGCTGTGGGGTTCGGACGATCGAACACGGGAATCTTGTGGATGAGGCTGCGGCGAAACTGATGCATGAGCGTGGGGCGTTTGTGGTGCCCACGCTTGTCACTTATGACGCGCTTGCCAAACACGGCGCGGAGTTCGGGATGCCGCCCGAATCGGTGGCAAAGGTGGCCTCCGTTCAGCAGAAGGGACGCGAATCGCTGGAAATCTATGCGAACGCCGGCGTGAAGATGGGGTTCGGGTCGGATCTGCTTGGGGAAATGCATGCGTTTCAGTGCGGAGAGTTCCGGATTCGGGCAGAGGTGCTCGGGAATCTAGAAGCGCTCAGGTCAGCGACGACCGTGGCGGCGGAGATCGTCAACATGCAAGGGCAGCTTGGGGTGGTTGCGGCGGGAGCGATCGCAGATCTGGTCATGCTCGATGGGAATCCGCTTGAGGATATTGGGGTGGTGGCCGGTCAGGGGGAGCGCGTCGAATATGTGTTGCAGCGGGGGAAGGTTGTGAAAGCGCGCGCGGGTTAGGGTTTGCGGTTGCGCGGGTCCCTCCCCATACAGCGGTCGTGACAATCGTTGAAGGTGAGCATCAACACGGGCGCGGCGCCCGCAATGGCCGCCGCTCTCGGTTGTGTTCCGGCGGAATCTGCAATCCAGTAGTAAGGGCCGCGCGAAGCGGCCCTTGCCGCTTATGACTATTCCTTTTCTTGGGCCGCCGCACCGTACGGCTGCTCTCGCCAGTTCAGCGCGCTGCGGTCAGGTTTGATCGTGACGAACCGAAGATCGAAATTGAACTCGAGATATACACGATCACCTGGCAGGAATCCGAACATCTCGAAATGCGCGTCGATCGCGCGCATCCACGGCATGTACGGCTGACCCTTCTGCGGAAGGTCAGGCTTGTTGTCGAGGATCAGCTCAACCTCGGGATACTGTTTGAGCTTCTTGGGACGTGTCTTACTATAGGCGTTAGCCATTGCCGACTCCTGTGTTGAGTTGGTGGTGGTCAGCGGGTCGTATGGGTTGCCGCCCATGCGGCCCGCGCTTCTTTGATGCCTTGGGTTTCCCCTTCTTTTTCCCCCTTCGCTACGTCTTGTTGGGCAAGACGACTTACGGTCGACCATCGGTGCGAAGGGGACTGCGCTCTACTCCCGATGACGAGAAGCAAGGCTTCATGACCAGTGTAGTCGCGCTGGCATCTCAGAAATGGGGGATTGCTAGATATTAGCCGTTAGGTGTAGGGACGTGCGTGCCCATGCCTGATGCTCCAGGTCAGCAATTTGGAGGACTTTTACCCTACGAATCGCTACTGCTGATCAATCCACTGCTCGGCTCAGCAAACCCGACGACTTGCGACTGCTAACGCTCTAGCTCGATGTAACGACCACTAGTGGTCGAGCCTAGACATACGGCACTGGAACGTCTATTACATACGACCGCCTCCAGTACCATCATCTGCAGCCGATAGCCGCCTCTTGCCTCCGTCCGCAACTGGCCAAACGGCCAAATGGCGAACTTCACGCTTGTACGTTCAGATCGCTGGTAAACTCAGACCGCCAAGGTTACTCTTCCGATCACATGAGTACCCAACCCAACGACGTATTTGCAAACTTCACTCCGATGATGCAACACCTTATGCGATAAGGCTCCATTCGAAAATCTCTGCTAAAGCCTAAGGTCCTCTGCCGGAAGTAGCCACTACCAACCTGGCACGATCCTTTGGCCCCAGATCGATGTTAAGCGGCTTGCAGTTAAACTTACGTGGAGCCGGGCGAATGGCCTGAGTCACACATCCGGTAACGCGAACACCATTTAAAAATAATCTATTGATAAAAGAGAGGTAGCCTTGAGAGTATTTTTGAGCTACGCCAAAGAAGACGGCGCGATCGTCAAAGAATTCCATGATCACCTCAAGGCGCTGGGTCTTGATCCTTGGATGGATCAAGAGCGACTTTTGCCGGGCCAAGCGTGGGAACGCGAAATTGAAAAGGCTCTAAATGAAGCGAACGTCGTTATTCTTTTCATGAGCCCAAGTTCTGTCAAGAAGCGCTCGTTCGTGACGCGTGAGGCCAACACCGCCGTTCAGAATCTGCAGTATAAGCACGCCGATGATATTTACGTCATCCCAGTGCTTCTTGAGCAATGCGACGTACCTTACGAGATTTCTAAGCGTGCTCAATATATTCAATACAGTGAACCAGGTGCGAAAAACAAGATTATCGCATCGATCATGCGAGCGGCGGAACAGCAAGATGTTGCGATACTTGACAGCGTTGAGCATGGACCTTACAAGGTATTCTCTCGTACAATCACGGAAAAGCAAGCTGGCCAACCAGGGTACGCAATTTCTATTGACTATCCCGATTTTTCTTCCGATCAATTTCCGGAAGCTGCTGAGAGCTTAAACAGGATTTTTCTCGGAAGGGCGACTCAGCTGTTAGTCAGCAATCGTACAAAGCCGTGGGATATAGATCAAGATCTATATCCAGCACCTGACGGCGAACTTAATGCCTTCCACATGAACGGTCGATGGGATAATTTCGGTATAGCATCGGCCACCGCGAAAAATATTAGCGTCTACTACAATTGCAGCTGGTATGGCGCAGGAGCCGCACACTCAAACGAATTTCACGAAACTTTTAATTTCGCAGCCACAAAAGACTACCTTCTTCCATTCAGCTTGTGGGAACTATTTTCTGACAACGATATGGCCGCCGAGATTATAAGTCAAGAGTGCAGAAAATCGATAGCCCGAGAATATTGGAATAGATGCGGAACTGATATCAAAGCGGACGATTACCGGAATGAAACATTTCTGACCGCAACCGCGCCAAACCTCTCTAACTTTGAGACGTTCACGATAACAAGTGAGAAGCTCACCTTTTACTTCCCTCCATATACAGTAGCCGCATACTCATTTGGCTCATGGATCGTCGATGTACCTTTGTACGACCTAAAGGACACCCTGAAAAAAGGAGAAAAATCTCCCTTTGAATTCCAATAAAAACCCCAAAAAAATATACCCATACATCACACCAATAAAATAGAGATTGCAAATAAATATCTACTCAACCAAAATAGAAAACATGAAAAGAATGCCATGAAAGTGCCAACGAGCTATCGGGGATGGCATATCGCAGCAGCCGTTGGGACCGCGACTCTCGCTGGCCTACTCTTCTATTTCCGGCCGGCGCTGGGGAAGGACACGATCACTCTTATTGGAAGCATTGGGTCATTCATAACTCTTTACGGCACGCTCCTAGCAATCATCGAGCTAAAACGCGCCAAATCCGCCGTCGAAGAATCCACCTCAGCAGCAAAACGTGTTTTCAGCGGAATGACTAAAATCATAGATGCGGAACGAATCACGGAATGCCGATCCGCGATAAAAACAGCAGTGACATGCATCGAAAATGATACCGCAATTCCACAAGCAATCATTATCGAGATTCTAGAATCTTACGAACGAGTATTTCATGCGGAATTAGACGATGAAAAATCGATACACCGTGAAAACAAAGCCCACATCCTGACTTATCGATACATCAAGAAATCGACGCGAAGCACAAAATACAATAGCGAGTCCATAGGAAATGCGCCGTCCGGCGAGGATCTTCCTTATGAAAAAACTCGAGCAGCACTATTATCCATCACCACACAATTTAGTTCGCGCCAAAGCAAGCAAATGACTTTTTCGGAGATAACAGAATGATTCCAGCAACCCTTCAATCATTCATGGCACAACTCCACGAAGAAACTGAGAAAGGGAATTTCCAGTGGTTCATGGGTGATCACAGAGCGTATTTTTGCAATCACAAAAAATTTACACTTAGCATTGACAGATTTTACGATCCCGATCGAGAAGTTGATTCATTTCATTTTAGCTTGACCAAAGGCATTAAAAATTCACCGTTCAGCGTCTACGACACCGAGTCCGATTATCGATTTATGAAAAATTTCTACGAAGCTGTAATTGCAAATGCCAATGGGGTTTCCACAGACATTGAAGGATTTTTTGATTAGCAAGGTGAATCATATCACCCATTACCCATCACCACATTAATAATCTATTTTCACATAAACTATCCGCCCCCTAAAAAAACACCACGCGCAAATAGCCCGCTCAAAGCGGGCTCTTCCAAGATAAACCTACATCGTCAAATTCTGAGCAAACTAGATATATACACCTAAGCGGCATACGAAGAACTGGAGTCACATCCATCGACACCGCGATCAGAATTATCGCTCGCGAACTCCCATCAAAATTAAGCCACCTCATACTCATTGATATACATTTGACGCCTCAGCACAGACACCATTTCCCGACAGGCACAAATACAATATCAAAATTACCCTACCCTCTTTGTCCGCGACCGATACTCAGGCGTCAAGCTCGAACGAATCGACGAGCAATTTCTCGAGTTAGCTTTCCCACGGGCCGCTAGAGCTAATTCGATCGCTTACCTACTAATATAATCAATGGCGAGATAGCGTTGTGGCGACAGCAACAAGTCTCACCCGTCATTGCAAAGAAAGATAAGATTGGCTGAATATCCTTGATGACAACTCCCGCTCCTCACGATTTCTTTAGAGTAGAAACACCCCGAAACAAAACTTGCCGGCTCACCACTTGGCAAGCTTAGAGTTGCACGCGGCCTCCGTTGACGCAACTGAATCACACTGCTGACCGCAGCGCGATAACTGGCCAACTCCCTCACTCCACTGCTCTCTGCAAGCAACCAACTATCCTGGAACATGAAGAGACATTAAGCCTCGCGAATTATATTAAGCACCTCCTCTTTTGACGCGACGCTTCGGCGATAACGATATTCATTCAGCCCGTCTATTTCACCGGCGATTCTTGGTTGCCCGAACGGCACAGAGTTAGTTAACACTACTGTAATCGTTGTCGCGTCCTTTTCGTGACTCGAAGAGTGAAAGACCCCGGCCTCTACATTATAAAATTGACCAACCTCATACCTCTCCTCATGCTCTACCTCCAGGGAGATTTCACTCTCCCCTCGAGTCAATACAGATTCATCACCTTGGTAACTCGCCAAATACAAGTGATAATTTTTCAGACACCTCGACTCGCAATAAACAGTATTAAGAAGCCGCCCGTGCAATATCCAACTCCGCATATTAAAAATATGATCGTGAATTGGCCACGCCGGATTCTGCTCACGACCACCACCTCTTGGCCATATATGAATTCGAAGTGTCAACGGAGGCTCTTCGAATAACTTCGATACAAGAAATCCCAAGGGATGCCAGAAATAATCCTTTCCAACGTCGTAAGGATAAGCTGCAAGTTTTTTAGCCACATACTTTCCAGTCTCGAGCCGCTCAATAACATCAGCAATATTTTTCAAATCAGCCCCTTCTTCTTTGGAGCGTATGGATCAACCGGACTATTCACTAGCTCCAATATTTTCTTAAAATTGAGATCATCAATCTGATTCTGTGAGAACACCTTCAAATCACCAACGATCGACTTTAAAATCTCTTCGGTTAGGGCAGTACCGCCGGGTATTGGCTTTGCGTAATCAATGAATTGAGATTGCAACTCCGTGAGCCGCAGATCGTCTTTATAAGAGTCGTAAAAATAAGAATCCACGTCCGCCAACAAACCAGCAGCCTCCTTATCCTCCTTAGTTACAATAGTATATAGATCAGAAATATCCAACCTGAACGACGAGAAATAATTAGCCAAAGAAATCTGTATGTCGAGCAATGGTTCATCATGTTTGGTCCGCAACGCAGCGACTATAGTTGCGACTATTTCCGATTGAACGATCTCCGTAGTCCACGGTTCTCCATCGTGAGCCGATTTCAAACTACGTCGATAGGTTGCGTAATGATCGCACAACTCCTCATTAGATGGATTAAGAAGCGAGATTCTAATATCTCTACCAAAACCCTGATTCCTAGCAGCATGAGCCATAAGTGGAATAGTCACCGCTCGAGTATATCTTCCGCAACCACCTTTATAAGCCCAATAACGAGAATCAGGAACAGCCCTTCTCAGAAGTGAGTTTATTTGCTTCGGCTCAATAACTTCAACAGTGGATTTTTGCATCACCTTTGGCGTAAGCCAAAAAACAAATGATCCAACAAATATTGTAACGAGAAGACTCTGCGCGACGACTTGCAAAGTAAGCGCAACAAATCCAGAAAACTCAAAAGCCAATGCCGGATTTAAATATGGAATCGCAAAAACACGCAACAACACACATACAATCAAGAACAACAAAACAACAACAAAAAAATCTTTCTGTATTCAGCCTTCTTTAGTATTTCATTCATTTAATGCGACCCCGTATTATTAACTACTTACCAACCAGATAAAATAATTTGCCAACAGACCACCCATCTTCGCAAGACACATTACCCCCAGAGGGACGTCGCCGGGGCTACCTACTGATAAGTCCGCTGATCCCACGTGACACTCTTTCATCTTCTACTAGATTGCTTTGCTGGAGAGATTTCAATATCCACCTCAGGGAACCTCCTATTGAACAACGCCATCCATCATTGCCTCCACCTCTGACACAATCCGCGAGTAGCCCTTCAGCACATGCAAATGCTTTGTGAAACAATCCTGCCACCTCTCCTCAGCCACCTGTGCCACCCCACAAGCCACTATCTGCGACACCGTCACATTCCTCCAGAGGATATAAATCCGCTCCTTCTGCTTAATCGCGACAGCCAACGTATTCGGCCCCTCCGGCACCCCATCCTGGCTTTCCCCGAGCAGCAACGCCTTCACCACCGCATCAGCCGGCTTCCGCTTCACCGGCAACTCGGCGAACCGAAACGCCGCTGCATCGTCGGCGAACACATCCGTATAAAAAGTCTCGTTATCGAAGATAACGGCAACATCATCCGTGGACTTGATCCCCGCATCCGCCCTCTTCGCCCAAGCCGTCAAAAGCGGAACTGTCGTAACCAGAAGACGCACCTTCCCATCATCTGACTTCAAGAACAGCCCATCCGGCTCGGGGGTCATCCCGTCATCGGCGACAACGCTCTGCACGTCACTCCCTGCCGCCCTAGAAAACCCTTTCACCTTGACCGCCCCAACAAGCTTAACCAGCCGCACATTCACCTCGGTCGTATATTTCTTGTCTAGATCCGCCCGATCTTCCACCCTGACCGCACCCACCTCCGCCGCAACCTTCTCCCGATAGGCAAGATAAGAATCAGTAGGCGACGCAATCACCTTCGCCCCCACCGCAGCCGCCACCGCGACTAGCACCGCCGCCCCCACCCCGATCTTCCACTTGGAAATGCGTTTCATTTTTATAGACGTCACCGAATCCCGCACCAACATGCAAAAACGGCTGCCGTGAACCCACGGCAGCCGTCCCTCAGAAACGCCCTATTCTAATTCGCGAATCAGACTTTACTCATCCACCTTGAAAGCCGACACCAACCGGGTCAATTCCGCCGCCTGCTGCTTCAAGCTCGCCGCGGCCGCTGCGCTTTCTTCCACCAGCGCCGCATTCTGCTGCGTCATCTGATCGAGCGACTGCACAGCATCCCCGATCTGATCGATCCCGGCGCTCTGCTCCAGGCTCGCCTCGGCGATCTCGCTCATCATCGCGCTCACGCCCTGCACCTGCGACACGACATCGCGCATCACCTTCCCGGCCTCACTTACCAGCCGCGACCCGGTATTCACCGTCCCAGCGCTATGCTCGATCAGCACCTTGATCTCCTTAGCCGCCTGCGCGCTGCGTTGCGCCAGATTCCGCACTTCCGAAGCAACCACCGCGAACCCGCGCCCCTGCTCCCCGGCCCGCGCCGCTTCCACAGCCGCATTCAACGCCAGAATATTCGTCTGGAACGAGATGCTATCGATCATCACGATGATCTCGGAGATGCGCTGCGACGCATCGCTGATCTCCTGCATCGTGGTCACGACTTCACCCACCACCTGCCCGCCGCGCGCCGCCGTATCGGAAGCGCCGTTGATCATCTTCGCGGCCGTCGTCGCCGTTTCGGTGTTGTTCCGCACCACGGCCGTGATCTCTTCCATCGACGAAGCCGTGCGCTCCAGGTTGCTCGACTGCCCTTCGGTGCGTTCGCTGAGGTCCGCATTCCCCGTCGCAATCTGCGCCGACCCGGTCGCAATCGACGAGGAAGCCGCGCGAATGCTGTGCACCAGCGTCGACAGCGACGACACGAACCGGTTGAACGCATCCGACAACTGCCCGATCTCGTCCTCGCTCTCGACCGTCATCCGGCGCGTGAGGTCGCCCTGGCCGCTGGCGATCTCCGACAGCAGCGTCGCCGCGCGACGAATCGGCGCGGCAATCGCACGCCCCACCAGCCAGATCACCAGCAGTGCAACACCCAGCCCCACCACCGCAGCAACCAACGCAGCGCTACGAATCGCACGCGTCACCGGCCCGAGCAACTCAGCCTGCGGCACCTCGACGACCACATACGCATTCAACTCCGGAATAAACGACGTCGCGATGAACCGCGCGCCACCGTCGCCGTTGTAGCTCAGATACGCATACGGCTGCCCGGCCAGCAGCGTCGACGACGCATCACCCGGCAGCCCCGGCTGATCCTTCATGAAATGCTTGCCGTCGATCAGCGCCGTATCGCGATGCATCATGATCGCGCCATCGGGACGCACGAGATACGCAAACCCGGTCTCACCAATCCGATAAGCAGCAATACCCTTCGCAAGCGCATCGACAGACAAGCTCATACACGCCGCGCCGATCGGCACGCCATCAAGCTCGACGCGGCTGTTGATGAACATCATGTAGCCGCCGACCGTCACCTCGCGGTCCATGTTCACGTCGAACGCCTTGCCGGACGACAGGAAGCCGGTCAGCCACTGATCCTTGTCGGTCACCTTCCGCTGCAGGCCGGATTCGTTGTAGTAGTTGCCGCTCTTCACGGACACCCACTGCACCGACGCGGCCTTCTGCTCGTCCTTCACGTTCTTCGCGAGCTGGATCCAGTTGCGCGTGCCGGCGTCGGGTTCGCCGTCGGCTTCCCACTGCAGCAGGAACGCGTCGCGCGCGAGAATCCGCGACGCGGCGATCGGCCCGGCCATCTGCCGCTGCACGTCCGCGCGGATGCCGTTCACGGCCGTCGGCAGCTCTTCGCGGACGACGCGATCGCGCACCGCGTTGCCGATCAGACGGATACTGAGTCCGCTCGAGATCGCGACGAACACGAGCAGGCAACTCGTCATGCTGAGAATCAGCTTGTTCTGTATGGAAAGCTTGCGCCAGAAATGCATGGGGAACCCTCGATAACCGCTCGGTCTGAGCCAGATTGGGTTATCGGCATGCACGCGCAGAACCGCATCGCTGAATTCACATGTTCATCATGCGAGATTCGTTATGTTGTTGTCAGGCGGACATATGCGGCCGCTTATAGATGCGCGAACAACGAAAATTCAGCGCGAATCAGTATGCAACGAAGATCGTGACACGCCGGTTGCGCGCCCGCGCAGCGGCATCGTCGCCCGCGACGAGCGGCTGCGTATCGGCCCGCCCGATCGCCGCGAGCCGGTGCGGGGCGACACCGCGCTCGGTCAGGTAGCGCACGACGCTCCCCGCGCGCGCCGACGACAGCTCCCAGTTCGATTCGTATTTCGCGTTCGCGATCGGCACGCTGTCGGTGTGCCCTTCGACGAGAATGTCGCCGGTCGCGTGATCGCTCAGCGCCTGTGCGATCTGGTTCAGCACGGGCGACGAATCGGGCAGCAGGCGCGCATCGCCGACATTGAACAGGATCTTCGCGTCGATGCCGATCTCCACGCCGTGCGGCGCTTTCACGAGCGAGATCCGGCCGTTCGACTTCAACGAATCGAGCAACGCGAGCCAGGGCGGCGAGTGCTCCGGCGTCACGGCAGTGGTACCAGCAGCGGATGCGCTCGCCGCGCTCTCGGCATGCCGCGCGAGCGTCTGGTACCGCGCATCGAGCGCGTTGTATTTCGCGAGCTGGAGCACGTACAACGCGAGAAACAGCACCATCAGCGTCGTGATGAGATCCGCGTACGAAATCAGCCAGCGGCCGGATTGCGCGCCGTCGAGTTCGTCGTCGTCGCGATCGGCAGCGGATGCACCGTCAGTTCGAGCAGTCATGCGGTTGGAATTCCGGGTTCGTCGTATGACACACGCGCATCACGCGAGCGATTCGACCGCGCGCCCGCGCACGTCGCCGGTCAGGCGCGTCTCGATCGTATGCGGCGATTCCTTGCGCGAAATCGCCAGCAAGCCGTCGAGATACAGCTTGCGAAACCGCAGCTCGCTGTCGATCTGCGCGCGCAGCTTGCCGTAAAGCGGCAGGAATACGAGGTTGGCGAACGCCAGCCCGTACAGCGTCGCGATGAACGCAACCGCGATGCCCGGCCCGAGCTGCGCCGGTTCGAGAATATGGCTCGTCACCTGCACGAGCCCGAGCACCGAGCCGAGAATGCCGAACGTCGGCGCATACCCGCCGGCCTGCTGCCATACACGTGCGGCGGCCAGGCGGCTGCGTTCGTAGGCATCGAGTTCGCGCTGCAACGCGTCTTCGAGCACGGCGGTCGACACACCGTTCGCCAGCAGTTCGAGCCCACGGCGCGCGAACGGATGAATGCCGCTCACGTCCATCGATTCGAACGCGAGCAGCCCGTCGAGCTTCGCGCGGTCGCCCCATTCGAGCAGGTCGGACAGGTTCTTGCGATCGACTTCGCGCGCACGCACGAACGCGAGCCGCAACTGCTTCACCGCGTCGAAGAAGCGCGCCCACGTGTTCTGGATCATCACCGCGCCGAGCGTGCCGCCGAGCACGATCACGAGCGCCTCGAACTGGAACAGCATCGAGAAATGCCCGCCTTCCAGCGCGAAACCGAACACGATCGCCGCGCCGCCCAACACCACACCGGCCAGGGTCAACAGATCCATACGCGCTCCCTTGTCATGCATCCGATGCCGATGCGACAGGCGCAGTGCCCGCCGCCGGCGCCTTCGCCGCACGAACGGCATCCAGCACGCGCCGCTCGATGTCCTCGATCTCGACCGGATCGAGCTTGAGCTCGCGGCGCATCACCCACGACACCTCGTTGCGCCGCGCCTCGGTCATCACGGAGAACAGCTTGTCGGCCACCGCGCGATCGTCGAGGTTCGCGATCAGCTTCGCGAGATCGTAGGTATCGAACGCGCTGATGACGTCGAACAGCGTGCGCTGGTCGATCCACACGAGATCCTCCAGTGCGCGCACGTCGCCGCCGCGTCGCGCATTGCGCCGCGAGAAGTACGTCACGCCCTTCTGTTCGACGTAGCTGAGCACCTTCGATTTGCGGAACGCGAACAACTCGTCGGCAATCTCGCCGTTCGACAACTTGTTGAGCAGCATCGTCTTCTCGACGCCGATCAGCGCTTCAAGATCGGCCAGCTCGATGAGTTCGAGTTCGCTGTTGATCGACAGGTCGAGATCGTGATCGGCCACCTGTTGCGCGCGATCGATCACGCGCGCGGCGTCGAACGTGACGACCTGGCGCGCATCCGACGATGCCGCATAGTCGACCGCCCCGCCCGCATGGTCCGCCTGCGCCGCTTCGATCGTGACGAGATTGAGCTTCTCCATGCGTCGCAGCATCGCGAGCACGTGCGGCCGCGAGTGGCCGGCAATCGCGCGGCATTTGCGGATCACTTCGGCAAGCGGCACCGAGGTTTCGGCCGCATGGGTCTGCATCGGCCGGCGCGCCCAAGAGTCGCCGCCATCGCGCGCTTCGGCGCCGGCCATCAGCGACAGCACATGCGCATACGACAGCACGCCCGGCATGAAATCGGCATGCGTGTAGGTGGCGAGCTGGTCGTCCTTGCGCTTCACGCGGCGGATCATCGTTCGCACGATGTGGCGCAGCAGCGCCGACACGCGCTCGATTTCCTCGTCGAGCATGCCGGCCGGCACGACCGTCAGCTGACAGAATGAAAGCGCCTTCGCGGTATGGGCACGCGGCTCGGCCGCGAGCAACGCCGATTCACCGAAGAACTCGCCGCGGCCGAGCGTCGCGACGACGACGCGCTTGTCGTCGCATCGCGTGGACAGCTCGACCTTGCCGTCGGTGATCAGAAAGATGACGGGCTCGCCCGCAAAACCCTCGGAGTAAATGATCTCCCCAGGCGCCGCCGTACGCGTCCATGATTGCTGACGATTCAAGTCGATTCCCCTGCTGCGCTGAATGTTGCGGACTGCGCGTCGCATGTCGAAAGCATGCGATCACGAGTCGTCCCCGTGACCCGTTTACGTCATCGGGCTCAACATCCTTTAGGGAATTCGTCCTCGTTTCGAACCGAAATCAAGGTAAAACGTTTGCGGGTCACGCAGACACACTGGAAAGTTCATTTCGATGCCTGCGTGTGTAGTGCAATTGAAAGCGCAAGCGAACCCGCGCGTCAGAACTCCATGTCGAGTTCGTCGATGTCTTCGTGCTCCGCCTTCGCCGCATCGATCCACTCGGCGACGAACGGATGCGCGAGCACCTGCATGCAGTACTCGGCAATATCGGGTTCCAGCTTCACGTCGTAGGTCAGGAAGCGCGTGACGACCGGCGCATACATCGCGTCGGCGATGCCGATCTCCGCGCCGAACAACCAGGGGCCGCCGTACGCGGCCAGGCACTCGCGCCAGATCGTCACGATCCGCTGGATGTCGTGCTGCGCGCGCGACCAGATCCGGAAGCCGGGGAAATGCGCACGCAGGTTCATCGGCAACGCGGATCGCAACGCGCTGAAACCGGAATGCATCTCGCCGCAGATCGACCGGCAATGCGCGCGGGCTCGCCGGTCTTCAGGCAGCAGCCGCGCCTGCGGCCGGATTTCGTTCAGGTATTCGGCGATTGCGAGCGTGTCCCACACGGTGTTGCCGTCGTGCGTCAGGCACGGCACGAGAATCGACGGCGACAGCAGCAGCAACTCTGCACGTGACGCAGCGTCGATCGGCACGCTGACCGTCTCGAACACGAGCCCGCTCAGCTTCGCGAGCAGCCAGCCGCGCATCGACCACGACGAGTAGTTGCGGCTGCTGATGGTCAACGTCGTCTGTCCGGTGACTTCCATGTCGCTCCCCTGTTCAAAGCCGTTCGTGCCCCTGCACCGAAACGGACACCACGCGGCATCGCCCGCACCATGCCGGTGCCGCGCATTCGCCGAACTGGCGCAGCCCCGCACGCTGTCGCGGCACGTGCCGCACGCCGGATCGGCTCGACCACGCATTGCGTGCGGCTGCCGGTTGTCGCATGCTGCCTGCATCGCAGCGTTCCCGAACCGCGTGCAACGCGCGTGCCAGCCGCAGGCTGGCACATCGCTTGCCTCGTTCCATGCAACGCGGCATAACGAGTGACGGCCATGAATCTGCTTGCCTATCCGTTCTATCAATGGTCTGCCGAATGCACGCGCCCGGCGCGCGCATGGGCCGCCGCCGCCCGCGCGACGATGTCGCTGTGGCCGCCCGCCACCGCGACGCCGAGCGGCCGCATGCTCGACGCAGTGTGCGAACTGCTCGAATGCTGCGCGTTCTCGCATCGGCGTCCGCCGTTCGGCATCGCGTCGATCGTCGTCGACGGCGAGACGGTGCCGATCGTCGAGGAAGCGGCCGCGGCCACACCGTTCGGCACGCTGCTGCATTTCCGCAAGGCGCTGCCGGTCGCGCGCCAGCCGCGTGTGCTGATCGTCGCGCCAATGTCCGGGCATTTCGCGACGCTGTTGCGCGGCACCGTGCATACGATGCTCGCCGACCATGACGTGTACATCACCGACTGGCACAACCCGCGCGACATCCCGCTGACGGCCGGACGCTTCGGCTTCGACGAGTACGTCGCGCACGTGATCGACTTCATCCACCAGATCGGCCCGGACGCGCATGTGCTCGCGATCTGCCAGCCGACCGTCGCCGCACTCGCGGCGGTCGCGCTGATGGCGGCCGGCGGCGATCCGGCGCAGCCCGCGAGCCTGACGCTGATGGCAGGGCCGATCGATTGCCGTGTCAATCCGACGAAGGTGAACGCGCTCGCGACGAGCCAGCCGATCGAATGGTTCGCGCGCAACCTGATCAGCGTCGTGCCGGCGGGCTTCGTCGGTGCGCAACGCTGCGTGTATCCGGGCTTCGTGCAGGTCGGCGCGTTCATGTCGATGAATCCCGATCGCCACGCAGCGTCGTTCGCCGACCTGTATTACGAGCGTGCGAAAGGCGATCCGGATAAAGCCGACACGCTGCGGCACTTCTACGACGAATACTTCGCCACCGCCGATCTCACGGCGGAGTTCTATCTGGAAACGGTCGAGAAGGTGTTCCAGCAATACGCACTGGCACGCGGCGAGCTGACGGTCGGCGAGCGGCTCGTCGAGCCGGCGGCGATTCATCGCACCGCGCTGTTGACGATCGAAGGCGAGAAGGACGACATCTGCGCGGTCGGCCAGACGGTGGCCGCGCAGGAGCTGTGTTCGGGGTTACCGCCGTACCTGAAGACGCACCACGTGCAGACGGGCGCAGGCCACTACGGCGTGTTCAACGGCAGCCGCTGGGAAACGCAGATCTATCCGATCGTGCGCGCGACGATCCACGACAACGAGCCATACGATCGCACCGCGGGGGCGGCAGGCGATGCGAACGGCACGCACTACGTGACGCTGCGCGCGCTGCTCGATGCCCGCGCAACCGCACACGATGCAGCGGCCGAAACGCAATCGCATCACACCCACTGAAGCCGGACGGCGCAGAAAATGAAACGCCCCGCCGGGGGTGGCGGGGCGTGAGGTGCCGCGGCGGGCGGACGACGCGCGAGGGAGCGGCTCGCGCGTCAACCTGCGTTACGAACAGGCCTTGCCGTGCGATGCGTGATAGCCCTTCGCCTTCGCGTCGGCTTCCGACATGTAGCTGCCGTGCTTCGTCTTGCCGTAGTACTTGTCGGTCGAGCAGTGATAGACCTTCGTGCTGTCGTTGGCCCACACCTTGCCCGGGCCGCCGCCCGGCGCTGCGGCCGCGGTCGCTGCGGTCGTTGCAGCTGCGCTCTTCGCCGGCGCGGTGCCCGATGCGGGGGCTGCCGAGGCGGCCATGACCGGCGCGGCGGCCGGTGCGCTCGCGGCGGCCGCCGACGATGCGCCGTACCAGGTCTTCACTCCCTTGTGGCCCGCGCATGCGCCCTTCTTCGACGCGCCCGAGTAGAACGAGCCGTCCTTGCACAGACCGGTCGTGCCGGCCGGCGCGCTGGCCGGAACCTGCGCGAATGCACCGATCGACAACCCCATGCCGGCGACCAGCGCGGCGATCAACATCGTCTTTTTCATAGTCCTCTCCTGATTTGCCTGAATAAAGAATGCGTTCCGGGGATCCCCGGGAAAGTCGCGATTACCGCACCCAGCGGCACACGCGATGGTGGTGATGATCGACGTGGCACACACGGTGCGAATGCGCTTCGGCCAGTGCCGGAGCAAGGACGGCACATGCCACTGCGGTGGCCGTCAGGATCTTCGCGATGCGCTTCATGAAACTCTCCCGGGTAAGTCAACCGGTGATCCGGCTGGTACCTCCTTAACGCCGGTCGTCGACAGGCCGTGCACCGCATCCACTCGCAATTGACGATCTTTGACATCGCGGCGCCATCAACGCATCGAAGCTGACGAATGTCTTTCTTTTCTTTCCGGATCTTCAGCTCCGCGACCCTTCGGAATTCGAAAGAATGTGAAGCAGGGAAAGCGGATCGCACGGCAACCTCCGTGGAAGGCCCAACAAAAAACCGCCCGAGGGCGGTTTGTCACAAACGAGCGTTCCGATGATGCATGCGTCGGGGAACCAGGCAGCTACGCCCCCGCCTCTCCCCACGGTGTCGGCGGCGGCACCGCGCACGGCCCTTCGACATCGATCGACTTGAAATCGGCGGGCCCGACGATCTCGAGATACTCCATGTCCGGCGAATAGTCGAACAGGTAGTGGACGATCCCCGGCGCCTGATGCACGCAGTCGCCCGCGCTGACCAGCGTCTCCCGTTCGCCGTACATGAAGCGCGCCCAGCCCTTCAGCATGATCACGATATGGAACTCGGCCTCGTGACGGTGCCAGCCGGTGCCCGCCTCCGGTGCATGATTCGCCCTGACGAGTTGCGCGACGACCTTGCCGTTCGTCGCGGCCGCGATGCCGAGATCGCGGTACAGGAAGAAGTCGCGCAGGCCTTCGCCGCGATACGCGGTGTCCTGCGGCTTCACATGGGAAAAAGCGGTGGGGGTCGGTGTGCTCATCGCGCTGCTCCTTCATCGAAAGGATCCCGCGTGACAAGCATTTAGCGTTCCAGTGTGCGACAGCGCGAAGCCGCGCCCGATCGCTACCGCTTGCGCCGCTTCCCGGTCAGCAGCGTCTGCGCGATCACCGCGAGCAGCAGGAACGCGCCGCTCGCGAGGTTCTGGTAGTACGGGCTCAACGTCCCGACCTGGTTGATCACGTTCTCGATCACGCCGAGCAGCAGCACGCCCGCGAGCGGACCGAACAGCGTGCCGACGCCGCCCGTCAGCAGCACGCCGCCGATCACCGCCGCCGCGATCGACTGCAGCTCGTAGCTGTTGCCTGCGCCCGGCAGCCCCGAATCGAGCCGCGACGCGAGCAGCGCACCAGCCAGCCCGGCGAGCGCCCCGCTCAGCCCGTACGTGACGATCTTGAGCCCTTCGACGTTCACGCCGAGCATGCGCGCCGCCTCCTCGTTGCCGCCGATCGCGAACACGCCCGCGCCGTAGCGCGTGTGATTCAGCACGAACGCGGCGACGAGATACGCGACGACCACGATCCACACCAGGTTGCCGATGCCGAACAGCGAGCCGTTCGCGATCGTCGCAAAGAACCCCGGGTTGGCGATCAGCATGTCCTGGCTCGCGAGCACGAGCGACAGCCCTTTCAACCCGAGCAATGCGGCGAGCGTGACGATGAACGGCGCCATCCGCGCCCGCGCGATCAGCCAGCCGTTCGCGAGCCCGACGATCAGCCCCGCGCCAACAGGCGCGACCAGCGCGGCGCCCCAGCCATACGGCGCCGCATACGCGGCGATCACGGTGCCGAGCCCGACGAGCGAGCCGACCGATAGATCGAACCCGCCGAGGATGATCACGAAGCTCTGCCCGATCGTGATCAGCGCAACGAACGCGGCGGCCGCGACGATGTCGAGCAGGTTCGGCGCGCTCAGGAAATGCGGAAACACGCGGCCGGCGATCAGGCACACGAGCACGAGGATCGCGATCGCGCCGCGCGCCTGCACGAGCCGGACAACCTGCGCGCGTCGCGCGCGGCTCGCGTCCTGCGCAGTGTGCGTGGAAATCGGCGCGGTCGACATGTCAGGCTCCCGAGCGCTGCAGGTACAGCGCGCCGAGGATGAACGCGGCCTTCAGGATCTGCGCATAGGTGAAGCTGATGTTGTTCATGATGAAGCTGGCATCGAGCAGTTGCAGCAGCAGCACGCCGAACACGGTGCCGACGATCGACACGCGCCCGCCGGAGAGCGGCGTGCCGCCGATCACCGACGCGGCGATCGCATCGAGTTCGAAGTTCACGCCGACGTAGTTCGGATCGCCCGCACCGAGCCGTGCGGTCGCGAACAGGCCAGCGAGCCCCGCAAGCGCTCCGCTCGCCGCATACACGGCGAGCAACGTGCGCCGTACCGGCACGCCGGCGAGATGCGCGGCATCGCGGCTCGCGCCAACGAGAATCGTGTAGCGCCCGAAGGTCGTATTGCGCACGACGAAGAACACGATCGCCGCGCAAGCGAGCGCGATCAGCATCACGACCGGCAACCCTAAAAACGACCCGATGCCGATGAAATCGAACGCATCGGAAGGCGGCAGGCTCACGCGCGAACCGCCGAGCAATGCCTGTGCAAGCCCACGCGCGGCAACCAGCAACGCCAGCCCGGAAATCAGCGGATCGATGCCGAGCCGCGCGACGAGCCCGCCGTTGAAGAGGCCGACCGCGAGCCCGATCGCAATCGCCGCGGCGAACGCGGCGCCCGTTCCGTACGGCAAACACACGGCAATGATCGCGCTCGACAGCGCCATCACCGACCCGACCGACAGGTCGATCCCTCGCGTCGCGATCGCGAGGTTCTGCCCGAGCGCGATCAGCACGATCGGCGCGGCCTGGAACAGCAGGCTGCGCGCGGCGAGCGGATTCGAGAACCCGGGCGTGACGATCAGGTTGAAGACCGCGAGCGCGATGAACGCGAGATACACGCTGTGGTCGCGCGCCTGCACGAACAGCGAGCGGCGCGACGTGCGGCGTGCGCCTTCCGGTTCGCTCATCAGGTTGGCTAGATTCACGCTTTCCTCATTCTCTGGTCGATGTCAGGCGCGTTACGCCTGGTTCGCGAGCAGCGCGGTCACGTCGTCGGGGCTCGCGCCACGCGTCGACAGCTCGCCGCTCGTCGCGCCTTCATGCAGGATCACGAGCCGGTCGGCCAGCTCGAGCAGTTCTTCCATCTCCGACGATGTCGCGACCACCGCCAGCCCCGCATCGGCGAGCCGTTTGACGAGGTCGTGCACTTCCGCCTTCGCGCCGACGTCGATGCCGCGCGTCGGATCGTCGAGCAGCAGCACCGTCGGCTCGGTCGACAGGCAGCGCGCGATCAGCGCCTTCTGCTGGTTGCCGCCGGACAGCGTCGAGATCGGCGCGCCCGCGTGCGACGTCTTGATGCCCAGCTCGCGGATATAGCGTTCGACGAGCGCCTCCTGCTTGCGCACGGAAATGAAGCCGAACCGCGCGATACGCGGCAGCACGCACACGACGATGTTCTCGCGCACCGACAGCTTCGAGAAAATGCCTTCCGAGCGGCGATCCTCGGACAGGAACGCGAGCCCCGCGCGAATCGCGCGTGCCGGGTCCGCGCCGTCGAGTGCATGTCCGCCTACACGCACCGCGCCGCCGTCCGGCTGCTGCGCGCCGAACACGGCCTTGAAGGTTTCGGTGCGGCCCGCGCCGAGCAAGCCCGCGAGCCCGACGATTTCCTTCGGCGCGACACGGAACGTCACGTCGCGCAGGCGCGTGCCCCAGCGCAAGCCGTCGACGGCGAGCGCCGGTGTCTGCGTCGTATCGGCAGCGGCCGCTTCCGCCTGTTCGCGTGGGCCGTGCGCGCCAACCTCGCGGCCGAGCATCGCCGAGATCAGCGCCATACGCGGCAGCCGGTCGGGCGTATCGCTGCGCACGACCGCGCCATCGCGCAGCACGGTTAGCCGGTCGCACATCCGGTAGCACTCGGACAAGCGATGGCTCACCAGCACGATCGCGATGCCCGTCGCGCGCAGTTGATCGACGACACCGAACAGCACCTCGACTTCCGCCCCGCTCAGCGCCGACGTCGGTTCGTCGAGAATCAGCACGCGCGCACCGAGCGACACGCCGCGCGCGATCGACACCATCTGCTGCTGGCCGAGCCCGAGCGACCCGACTTTGTCGGCTGGATCGACCGCGAGCCCGTAGCGCTCGACGATTTCGCGCGTGCGCGCCAGCATCTCGCGCCGGTCGATCCACGGGCCGAAGCGGCGCGGCTCGTGACCGAGAAAGATGTTCTCGGCCACGCTGCGTTCGGGGATCAGGTTGATTTCCTGGTAGACCGCGCAGATGCCCGCACGCTGCGCGGCCCGCGGACTGTCGAACGAGACGGGTGCGCCGTCGACGCGGATCTCGCCCGCATCGGGCTGGTGGAAGCCGGTGAGGATCTTGATCAGCGTCGACTTGCCCGCGCCGTTCTCGCCCATCAGTCCGTGCACCTCGCCCGCGCGCAGCGTCAGCGATACGCCGTTGAGTGCGCGCACGACCCCGAAAGTCTTGCCGACGCCGCGCGTCTCGAGCACGACGGGCTGCGCGTCACCGCCGTCGGCGGCATCGGTTGCGGCGGGAAGCTGTGCGTCCATCGCGCCTCGCGTTCAGGGTGGCGCGTTTGCGCGCCGGTCGATCGACAGGTCAGTAGACGAGGTTCGCTTCGAGCGAATGCTTCGCGTTCGCCTTGTCGTACAGCGCGTCGTCCATGATCTGCTTCTGCGCAACCGGCTTGCCGGCGAACCATGCTTCGAGCGACTTGAACGCGAGCGGGCCGAAGCGCGGGTTCGTCTCGACGCTCGCGGCCGCCGAGCCGTTCGCGATCGCGGTGACGAAATCCTTCGTGCCGTCGATCGACACGACCGTCACGCCGCGCTGCTTGCCGGCCTGCCGCAGTGCCGTCATCGCGCCGAGCGCCATCGTGTCGGCCTGCGCGTAGACGGCGGTCACGTCCGGATGCGCGAGCAGCACCTGCTCCATCACCTTCTGCGCTTCGGTGGCCGACCAGTTCGCCGTCTGCGATGCGACGATCTTCATGTTCGGGAATTTCTTCAGGCCGTCGGCGAAGCCGTCGGTGCGCTGGCTCTCGACCGTATTGCCGTAGCCGCCCTGGATCTCGGCGATCGTGGCTTTGCCGCCCGTCGCATCGGCAAGCGCCTGCGCGGCGCGCTGCCCTTGCCGGAAGAAGTCGGAACCGAGGAACGTGATGAAATCCTGGCACGGCGTGCCGGCGGTCTGCCGGTCGATCGTCACGACCGGGATGCCCTTCGCGCGCGCCTGCGCGAGCGCGGGCTGCAGGCCGGTCGAATCGTTCGGCGCGACGATCAGCGCCTGCGCGCCCTGGTTGATCATGCTTTCGATGTCGGCGACCTGTTTCGCCTGGTTCGCGTTCGCATTCGTATACAGCAGCCGCTTGACGCCGGCCGCCTTCGCCGCCGCCCGCACCGACGCGGTTTCGGTCGCGCGGAACGGGTTCTGCTCGTTCTCCGACTGCGAGAAGCCGACCACGAGATCGCTCAACTTCACGCTGCCCGGCTTCGGGTTCGTGCAGGTCTGCGCGGAGCTGGACCCGACCTTCTGCGCATTGTCCTGCGCCTGCGCGATCGCGACGCATCCGAGCGTCACACCCATCGTCACCACGATACGTTGCAGCTTTGCACGGCTCGGCATCATCGTCTCCAAGTGTTGTGATCGGTCCGCACGCCGTCGCACATGGCTGGCATCGGCCTCACGAACTAATATTATTACTCGATATTATCGCCCGCCCGACTCGGGATAATCCCGTACCGCCGCACCCGTCAGGCGGGGCCCGGCGTCCACCGCAACGTCGCCTGCAGCGATTCGCCGGGCGCCAGCACGCAGCCGCCGACGAGCGATGCAGGTTCCTTCGCATTGAAGCTGTCCGTCGTGTTCGTGACGGGCTCGACGCACAGCGCGTCGGCGCCGGCCGGTGCGTACACGACGAGCTGGTCGAACGGCCGCTCGGCCCGCAGCACGACCTGGCGACCGCGCTCCGGCCAGATCACCGCGGCTTCGCGTGACCAGCCGACGAAATTGTTGTCGAGATCGAACGCGTCGGCCGGCATCCCGTTGCGCAGTGCGTCGACGGCAGGATGCGCGCCGACGTGGAGCGGCAGCACATCCGCATCGGCGTGCCACATCGCATCGACGTGCGCCTTCACGACGGTGTGCGGCGTGCGCAGGTAATACGGGTGATGGCCCATGCCGAACGGCATCGGTAACGCGCCGAGGTTGCGCGCAGAGAGCGTGATCGACAGCGCATCGCCGTCGAGCCGGATCGACTGGCGCGCCTCGTAATGGAATGGCCAGTCGCCGGCGCGGCCCGCTTCAGGACGATGCTCGAAATGCAGGTCGACCTGCGTGTCGTCGAGCCGTTCGACCTGCCAAGGCCGCCGCCAGCCGTGGCCGTGCAGCGCATGACGGTACGCATCGTCCGGGCCGGACAGGTCGATCGTGCGGCCGTCGAAGTCGAACTTCGCGTCGCGGATGCGGTTGCAGTACGGAAACAGCGGAAAGCTCGCCATGCCGAGCGGATCGCCGCTCGCGAGCGCCGCGTCGGTAGCCGGCCGGAACCAGTGTCGCGGGCCGTCGGGCGCGGCTTCGTAGTACGCGGCGATCGAGCCGCCGGCCTGCGGCGCGACGCTCACGCGGGTCGCGCCACTGGCGAGTTCGATCAGGTCGGCGTTGCGGGGCGTTCCCATCGGCATCGTTCATCCCGGGATGACACTGGCGACCCCGCCGGCCGAATTGCTGCGCCTGGCCGCGGGCATGTGCGGCAAAGCATGGCACGGTGCGGCACGCGCGGTCAATAATATTTGTTGATATTATTATCTGGGAAACGGCAGCCCCGGCGGGCCACGCGTAAAGCTTGATTGCCGGCCCGGTTGGCCGATGTTACCGTCGGTCAGATTGATCCGACCCGCTGTTTATCGCCGTCGTTATTTGTTCATCCTGTCGAGGCCGGACCGCGCTCCTACCGTGAAACGCTCTACTCAACGTCGCCCCACGATGACCGACATCGCCAAGCTTGCCGGCGTGTCGCAATCCACCGTCTCCCTCGTGCTGAACAACGCGGCGGGCACGAAATTCTCGGACGCCACGCGCGACAAGGTCGTGAAGATCGCGCAAGAGCTCGGCTACCGCTTCCTGCCGCGCGAAGTGGCGATGACGCACGACGGCGAGCGCGACCTGATCGTCTATCTCGCCGACGAAATCTCGACGAGCCCGCACCCGGTCGTCAACATCGACGGCGCGCGCGACGCGGCCTATGCGAACGGCAAGCTGCTCGCCGTGTACTCGACGCACGGCAACGTCGACATCGAGCGCCAGGTGCTCGAATCCGTGCTCGCGATGCCGAACCTGCTCGGCGTCGTCTATGCGACCGTCTACACGCGCAAGGTCACGTTGCCGTCCGAACTGCTGCGCGTGCCGGCCGTGCTGCTCAACTGCTATACGGCGGAAAGCGGGCTGTCGTCGATCGTGCCGGCCGAAGTCGCGGGCGGCCATGCGGCCACCGAATACCTGCTGCGCGCGGGCCACCGGCGCATCGGCTACATCAACGGCGAGCCGTGGCAAGACGCCGCGAAGGACCGCCTGAAGGGCTATCGCACCGCGCTCGCGACGGCCGACATCCCGTTCGCGCCGGAACTCGTGCGCGACGGCGACTGGGGTTCGGATACCGGCTTCGAGCAGACGCTGTCGCTGCTGCGCGAGCCGCATCCGCCCACCGCGATCTTCTGCGCGAACGACCTGATGGCGCTCGGCGCGATCGAGGCCGTCAAGCATCTGGGGATGCGCGTGCCCGACGACGTGTCGGTGCTCGGCTACGACGACCAGGAAATCGCGCGACACACACACCCGCCGCTGTCGACGATCGTGTTGCCGAACTACGAGCTCGGCCGCTGGGCGGTCGAGATCCTGCTGCAGGAAGAGCAGAACCGCGCGGTCGGGATGCCCGTACGCCGTCGCGCGATCAAGCTCGACGGGCCGCTGGTCGAGCGCGGGTCGGTGCGCGCCGTCGAGACGGTCACGCAGTCGGCGAACGCGTAAACCCCTCCTCCTCCTCTGAACAGGGCTCGGGCAGCGCATGCGCTGCCCGTTCTTCGTGTTGTGCTGTACGCCCTCCATTCATCCCCGGCCATTACCCCGCCCGGCTCACCCGCGAGCCAATGCCAGCTTCAGGGTAAACACCATCACTAAATTATTAGTAATAATTTCAAAGCATTTCTATACTTGCGTCGGCGTCGGGCACAACCCCGCGCCACGACACAGCAGCACGACGAGACGGTGACCGGAAGCGAATGCGCGCGAACCCGCCGCGCTGCCCGCTCCGCCCGTCCGCACCTCACACGTCTACCGTCCCGCGACGCTTCCTGTCCGGACACCGCTTCATCCGCATCGAGTCACCAGTCGTCCGCTTCTCCTCATTGATCCGGAGTCCAGAATGACTATCACGTCTCGTCTCAAGCCCGCCGCGCTCGCGGTCGTCATCGTGCTCGCGTCGTGCGGCGGCGATGATTCATCCGCACCATCGGCCTCGGCGCTCGCCGCACGCTCGTCCATCGACGCCGCGTCGAGCGACAGTGCCGCCACCACTGCCGCCGCCTCCAGCGATTTCATGAACACGGGCTACGGCGGCCCGTCGCGTTTCCCGAACCAGCTCGTCACGCTCGGCCTGCCGGGGCCGACGCCCGCGTTACGCGTGTCGTCGCGCGGCGTCCCACCGTATGCACCGCCGGCTCCGCCCGTCGCAACCGACACGCAAACGCTGACGCTCGCCGACTTCGATACCTACGGCCCGGCCTGGACGAGCGGCGCCGGCAACACGATCCAGATCAGCGGCACGAGCACGGACGGCGCGAAGCTCGTCACGAACGCGCAGCATCCGGCCTACGGCCACGCGTCGTATGAAGCGGACGTCACGATCGGCGCACCGGCGCCGGGCGCGACCACCGCGAACGCGGGCTTCATCGTGCACGTGACGAACCCGACGGTCGGCACCGACGCGCTGACGGGCTATTACATCGGGCTCGATGCGGTGCGCCACGTGGTGCAGGTCGGCCGCGAACAGGACAACTGGACCGACTTCATCGACTACCCGGCGCCCGCGGTCGTCGCGGGTAGCACGCATCACCTGAAGGTCGTCACGCGCAACAACGCGATCGACGTGTACGTGGACGGCACGCAGGTGATCAGCATCAACGACGCGACAAGCGGCCTGACGACCGCATTGCGCGCGGGCGCGTTCGGGCTGCGCCGCTTCGGCGCGAGCGTCGCGTTCAGCAACGTGACGGTCAGCCGCTATCCGGACGTCGCGCCGAAAACCTACGACTTCTCGCGCGTGGTCGGCGCCGTGTACAACCCGTGGAATGCGGTCAACGCGATCGACTTCTGGGAGAACTACGATCCGGCCATCGTCGACCGCGAGCTCGACTACGCGCAGACGTACGGGATGAACACGATCACCGTGTACCTGCACTACCTGAACTGGGTCAACGATCGCGACGCATTCCTCGCGAAGTTCGACAGCCTGCTCGGCATCGCCGCGCGCCACGGGCTGAAGGTCGCGCCGATCTTCTACGACGACTGCTGGCACGTCGATCCCGCGTACGGTCCGCAGGCCGCGCCGATCTTCGGCGTGCACAACAGCCGCTGGGTGCAGTCGCCCGGGCAGTCGGTCGAGCAGCAGTATCTGCAGCCGATCGCGGCCGGCACATCGACCACCTACAAGCAGGACCTGCAGCACTACATCGCCGACTTTGTGTCCGCGCACCGCAACGATCCGCGCATCCTGTACTGGGAACCGATGAACGAGCCGGGCTGCAGCGGCAACGGCGCGTTGCAGCCGACCCGCGCGCTGATGATGAACGACGCGCGCATCGCGATCCTCAATGCGGGCGCGACGCAGCCGATCAATTCGCCGAACGTGCAGGAACCGGAAGGCGACTACTTCTCCGATTTCCACGCGTTCCATCCGTACGCGAAGAATGCGACGACGCCCGACTACTCGCTACCGCCGAGCCTGCTCGACAGCCTGAATTCGGAAACGCTGCAGCGTGGCTGGCCGGGCGGCCAGGCGGGACAGACGATGGCCGGTATTGCCGGCACCTACGGCGGCAAGACGGGCTTCCTCGTGTGGGAACTGATGATCGGCCGCACGAATACGCGCTTCCACTGGGGGCAGACGGCGTCCGCGCCCGCGACCGTCGAACCGGCGACGCCGTTCCAGGGCACGCTCTACCCCGACGGCCACCCGTGGAGCACGGACGAGGTGCAGGCGCTCGCGAGCGCATTCAGCTCGAGGCTGCGCGTGCTGAACGCGACGTACTACAACGACACGACGTTCACGACGCCGGTGTTCTCGTCGATCACGCCACTGGTCGATTTCGACCTGAACACCGAGCGCGGCACCGATTCGCCGGATGCGTCGAAGGGGATGAATGCGACGAACTATGCGATCCGCTGGACCGGCGCGCTCGACATTCCGAAGGCCGACAACTACACGTTCAGCGTGACGAGCGACAACGTCGCGCGCGTGTGGATCGACGGCCGCAAGGTGATCGACAAGGAACAGCCGGGGCTCGCGACCGCGAAGGGCCGCATTCACCTGACGCAGAAGCGGAACGTGCCGATCCGCGTCGAGTACGTGCATGCGAGCGGGCCCGCCAGCATGCATCTGCAATGGTCGAGCCCGAGCGCGGGCCGCGACAATCTGGTGCGTGTTGCGCAGCGGCCTTTGACGGACGCGCTTGCGCAACAGTAGGCGTCGTTCGCATCAACGCCCGTGGCGCCCTTGCGGCGTCACGGGCGCTAAGGCAATGCTCACGCTCGACCTTACTTCAACCGCCCCGACAGGAACTGCCCGAGCCGTTCGCTCTTCGGATTCACGAGAATCTCCTGCGGATTCCCTTCTTCCTCGATCTTCCCCTGATGCAGGAAGATCACGTGGTTCGACACGTTGCGCGCGAAGCCCATCTCGTGCGTGACGACGACCATCGTGCGGCCCTCCTCCGCGAGCTTCTGCATCACCTTCAGCACTTCGCCGACGAGTTCCGGATCGAGCGCCGACGTCGGCTCGTCGAACAGCATCACTTCCGGCTCCATCGCGAGCGCGCGTGCAATCGCGACACGCTGCTGCTGGCCGCCCGACAGGTGCGACGGATACATGCCCTCGACACGCGGCGCGAGGCCGACCTTCTCCAGGTACTTGCGCGCCCGTGCGATCGCTTCGTCCTTGCTGACCCCGAGCACGGCCATCGGCGCTTCGATGATGTTCTCGAGCACCGTCATGTGGGCCCACAGGTTGAAGTGCTGGAACACCATCGACAGCTTGGTGCGCATCCGCTGCAGCTGCTTCTGGTCGGCCACGCGCAGCGAGCCGTTGCGGTCGCGCGTGGTCTGGATCGGCTCGCTGCCGATCGTGATCTGCCCCGAACACGGCTGCTCGAGGAAGTTGATGCAGCGCAGGAACGTGCTCTTGCCGGAGCCGCTCGAGCCGATGATGCTGATCACGTCGCCGGCCTTCGCCTTCATCGACACGCCCTTCAACACCTCGTTGTCGCCGAACTTCTTGTGCAGGTTGTCAACGGTAAGCTTGTACATGCTGGGTCCTTCCTTGCGAATCTGCGAATGCATTAATGGCCGCGCGGCGAGAGGTACGCGAGCCAGCGCGTCTCGAGCTTGCGGAACGCCCAGATGAGCGTGAACACGACGACGGCGTACAGCACGGCTGCGATGCCGTAGGCCTGGAACGACATGTACGTCGCCGAATTGACGTCGCGCGTGACCTTCAGGATGTCGGGCACGGTCGCGGTGAACGCGAGCGTCGTCGCGTGCAGCATCAGGATCACTTCGTTGCTGTAGCTCGGCAGCGAGCGGCGCAACGCGGAAGGCAGGATGATCCGCGTATAGAGCTTGAAGCGCGACATCCCGTAGGCCATGCCGGCCTCGATCTCGCCGGCCGACGTCGCCTTGATCGCACCCGCGAAGATCTCGGTGGCATACGCGCATTCGTTCAGCACGAACGCGAGCAGCGTGCAGTTCATCGCGTTGCGGAAGAACGTGTCGAGCAGCACGTGGTTGTGCACGACCTGCAGGCTGTAGATGCCCGTGTAGCACATCAGCAGCTGCACGTAGAGCGGCGTGCCGCGAAACACGTACGTATAGAGCCACACCGGGCCGGAAATCCAGCGGTTCGACGATGCGCGCGCGATCGCGAGCGGCACGGCGAGCGCGAAGCCCAGTGCGATCGACACCACCAGCAGCCACAGCGTGATCGCGAGGCCGCTGAAGCGGTAGCCGTCGGTGTAGAGATAGCTTTGCCAGTACTGGCTGACGAGTTCGATCACAGTGCGAGCCTCCGGACGCCGACGGAATAACGCTTCTCGAGGTGATGCAGCACGACGTTGGACACCGTCGTGATCGCGAGGTAGATCGCGCCTGCAGCCAGCGTGAAGAAGAAGAAATCGAGCGTGCTCTTGCCCGCGTCCTGCGACGCTTTCACGACATCGGCGAGGCCGATGATCGACACGAGCGCGGTGGCTTTCACGAGCACCTGCCAGTTGTTGCCGATGCCGGGCAGCGCGAAGCGCATCATCTGCGGGAACAGGATGCGGCGGAACACGCGCCAGCCGCTCATCCCGTACGCGAAGCCCGCTTCGAGCTGGCCGCGCGGCACCGCGAGGAACGCACCGCGGAACGTCTCGGTGAAGTACGCGCCGTAGATGAAGCCGAGCGTGATGACGCCGGCCACGAACGGATCGATGTCGATCTGGTCCCAGCCGAGCATGTCGGTGACGTTGTTCAGCAGGATCTGGATCCCGTAAAACAGCAGCAGCATCAGCACGAGGTCCGGCACCGCGCGGATCAGCGTCGTGTAGAAGGTGCCGATCGACTTGAGCATGCGGTTCGTCGACAGTTTCGCGCTTGCGCCGATGAGGCCCAGCACGAGCGACGCAGCGAGCGACAGCACCGCGAGCTTCACGGTTTCCACCGTGCCGGCCCACAACAGCGGGCCAAATCCTTGGAAGATCATATGAGGGATCCAGAACGATGTGGCTGGATTTTCGACAGCCATTAACCCCGCATCAAACGATATCTGCGCACTACCTGATGCAGCCTGCTCATCAAGTCGGACGCATCACGCGACGCGGGTTGCACCCACGACCGACGCGGCGCGCCCCGCAACCGATGCGCGCCGCATGGACGGTCAGCCGCCGTAGACGTCGAACGCGAAGTACTTCTTCTCGAGCTTCTTGTACGTGCCGTCCTTGATGATGTCGGCGATCGCGTGGTCGATCTTCGCCTTCAGGTCGGCGTCGTCCTTGCGCAGCCCGATGCCGGCGCCGTTGCCGAGCGTCTTCGGATCGTCGATGTCCTTGCCGGCGAATTCGAAGTTCGCACCGCGCGGCGTCTTCAGGAAGCCGATGTCGGCCTGCACCGCGTCCTGCAGCGCCGCGTCGAGGCGGCCCGACATCAGGTCCTGGTACACGCCGTCCTGGTTCTGGTAAGGCACGACCTGCACGCCCTTCGGCGCCCAGTAGGCTTTCGCGTAGGTTTCCTGGATGGTGCCCTGCTCGACACCGACCGACTTGCCCTTCAGCGATTCGGCCGTCGGCTGCAGGTTCGCGCCCTTCTTCGTGACGAGGCGCGTCGGCGTGTTGAACAGCTTGTCGGAGAACGCGATCTGCTCGGCACGCGCCGGCGTCATCGACATCGACGACAGCACGCCGTCGAACTTCTTCGCCTTCAGCGCGGGGATCATCCCGTCGAAGTCGTTCTCGATCCACACGCATTTCGCCTTCAGGCGCGCGCAGATCTCGTTGCCGAGATCGACGTCGAAGCCGACGACCTTGCCGCTTGCGTCCTTCGATTCGAACGGCGGATAGCTGGCGTCGACGCCGAACCGGATCGTCGACCAATCCTTGGCGTGGGCACCGACCGCGATGCAGGCAAGGGCAATACTGAGCGCGAGTTTCTTCATGGCGTTCCTGTCAGAGGCGAACTGGGCAGGGGTCCCGTCGGGCGATTCGCACCGGTGTGGCCGGCACGGCGCCCCGCCGTGAACCCTTCCAACCCGGAAATCGCCCATTCCGGCGACACCCCAAGTTGTACATACAACTTTGCCTTTTCCGCAGGTTAGCCAGCAATCCGTGTTTATCACTAGTTGTCGGCGGATTGTTTCACTAATGGCATTTTTCCTTAATTTTCAATTAATTACGAATTACGACAAGCTAAACAACAGCTTTCTCCACCCGTACGCGCGCCGCCCGGCGCGAGCTTTCACTTGTCTAGACCTGGCAATGCCGCACCGCGCGGCCCGTCCGCCATGCCGACCGTTTCCAGACCGACCAGCCGGTAGCCGAACTGCAACTCGGTCAGCAGGTGTCGCGGGCGCGCCGGCACCGGTTCGAGCTTCTGCCGCAGGTTCGTCATGTACACGCGCACGTAATGCGCACGGTCCGCGTCGTGGATGCCCCAAACCTCGGCCAGCAATTGCCGCGCGGCGATCACACCGCCCCGCGCACGAATCAGCGCGGCGAGCAGCCGGAATTCGAGGCGCGTCAGATGGACCGGCTCGCCGCCGCGCGCGACTTCGTGCTTGCCGAGATCGACCGTCACGTCGCCGAACCGCACGATCGACGACGATTGACCGTCGGCCGATACGAACGCCGCGCGCCGCAACTGCGCGCGTGCCCGCGCGAGCAGTTCGGGCACGCCGAACGGCTTCGGCAGGTAATCGTCCGCGCCCGCATCGAGCGCGGCGACCTTCTCCACTTCCTGCTGCCGCGCCGACAGCACGATCACCGGCACCGTCGACCACTCGCGCAGCTCGCGGATGAAGGTCTTGCCGTCGTCGTCCGGCAGCCCGAGATCGACGATCACGAGATCGGGCTTGCTGCTCGACGCATACATCCGCGCCTCGCGGGCCGTCGACGCCTCGCACGTGTCGAGCCCCTCCTGTTCCAGCGCCATCCGCACGAAACGGCGGATGTCCGATTCGTCCTCGACGATAAGTACGCGCGATCTGATCATGTCCGGCTCTCGTGTTCGATATCGGGCGGCGCGCCCAGGGGCAGGCGAATCTCGAACCGCGCGCCGTGCGGATCGAGCGGCACCGCGCGGATCGAGCCGCCGTGCGCGTTGACGATGCTGCGGCACAGCGCGAGCCCGAGGCCCACGCCGCTGATCGACGATTCCTTGCGTTCGCGTTCGAACGGCTCGAACAGCGGCTCGGTGTTGCGCGCGATGAAGCCGGGCCCGTCGTCCTCGACGAATACGTACAGCGTTTCGCCGAACACGCGGGCACGCACCGCCACGGCCGCGTCCGTTCCCGCGTACTTCGACGCGTTGTCGAGCAGGTTCATCAGCACGCGCTCGATCAGCAGCGCGTCGACGTCGATCAGCGGCAGGTCGGCCGGCAAGTCGGCGCTCACGTCGCGGCCGGCCAGCACGCCGGCCGAATGCGCGAGCGCGCTGCCGACGATCTCGTCGAGCATGTGCCACTCGCGATTCAACCTCACGCCCTCGCTCTGCATGCGTGCGAGATCGAGCAGGTTCACGACGAGCCCGTGCAGCGCTTCGGCCTGGTTGCGGATGCCGTGTGCGAGCGCGGCCGGCTGACCGTCGGCCAGCCGCTCGGGCCGCTCCAGCGTCTCGGCAAGCCCGCGGATCGCGGTCAGCGGCGTCTTCAGGTCGTGCGACACCGCTGCAAGCAGCGCATTGCGCAGCCGCTCGCCTTCGATGCGGACCAGCGTGTGCTGCGCGACGCCGACGTAGTGCACACGTTCGAGCGCCATCGCAATCGACGAGCACAATGCGTCGATCAGGCGGCGATCGTCGGGGTCCGTGGGGACCGGCTGTGCGTCTCCGAACAGCACGAGCACACCGCGTACGCGCATCGGCGCCTTCAGCGGCAGGTACTGCGCGGCCGCGCGCTCGAACGGCGGCAGCCCGCATCCGGCGCTGCGCGCGTTCTCGTAGACCCAGCGGGCGATCGGCGCTTCGACGAAACGTGCGTGCTGCGCCGACGTCAGATGGTCATCCGCATCGGGCAGCACGAGCGCGACGCGCACGCCGAGCAGCAGCGCGATCGTGCCGGTGCAGATCGATGCGATCTGCTCGGTCTCGATCGCGGCCGACAGGTCATGCGCCACGCGCGCAAGCGCTGCCGAGCGCTTCTCGTTCGCGCGCGCAGCCCGCGCCTCCGCGCGCAGGCGCGCCGCGAGCTG